>NZ_JAPVZJ010000015.1:0-48138 GCF_041432295.1 Streptococcus sp. 27098_8_109 | reverse complement strand
TTTTCTACAGGATAATGGTTGGTCCGTAGAGACTCAACTTGGTCTTGACTTGGTCAAAGTGGAAGCGGTCATAGGCCCGCCAAGCGGCGCGAGTTGGAGCATCTGGATCAAGAGCGCTGAGTCCCATGAGAAGACTGGAAGTCTGGTAAAATTTTTCCAGTTCAATCAAGACTCGATTATCCACTGTCTCAGCCTTGGCTAGAAAGCCAAGAATAGAGTTTAATTGCTCCTGAAAGCGGACGTCGTCAGCGCTTGCCTGTTTGCATGCTTGATAGGCTTTGTTTAAGTCAGTAATCAAAGTCTGAGCTCTTTTGATAGGGTCTGCATCTGTCATGAGAATTCCTCCTTTAATCTGGGTGCCAGTCTTACTTCTAGCAATTGTATTTTGATACTGTCAGTTTATCACTTTTATTTCCTTTTTCGCCTTCAAATCTTTAATTGTCATTGAAATTTCCTGAATGGTACTGTTAAGATTTTATGATAAAATAGTTGTAAGCTCATCATGATGTTGTAGAAAAATAGTCCTTTTAGGAGTTTTCAAAGACTGTTTAGGATTGGGTGGACTTGTGTTAAGCTTTTTCTGTTATTCTTTTCTTATACTCAATGAAAATCAAAGAGCAAACTAGGAAGCTAGCCGCAGGCTGTACTTGAGTACGGCAAGGTGAAGCTGACGTGGTTTGAATTTGACTTTCGAAGAGTATTAGGAGGAGAATCCAATGAAACATATGATTATTCAGACACAGAAAACAGTCTATAAAGTAAACGTCGACGATATCTACTATATCCAAACACATCCAACTAAAGCCCATACCGTACAGATTGTTACAGAAGAGGCTAGTTTTAATATGGTTCAAAATTTAAGTAATCTTGAGAACCAATATGGGGAAACCTTGATGAGATGTCATCGAAATTGTTTGGTCAATCTTGATAAAGTAAAATCGATTGATTTTCAAGAAAGAATCCTTTTTCTCGGAGAAGAAGGTCAATACGCTGTCAAGTATTCCAGACGTCGCTATAGAGAAATTCGTCAAAAATGGTTGAAAGAAGGAGAGTAAGAAGATGAGAATATTTGTTTTAGAAGATGATTTTTCCCAACAAGCTAGAATTGAAACGACCATTGAGAAACTTTTGAAAGAACATCATATCACTCCCAGCTCTTTTGAGATCTTTGGCAAGCCAGACCAACTGCTGGCAGAGGTGCATGAGAAGGGGGCGCATCAGCTATTCTTTTTGGACATTGAGATTCGAAATGAGGAGATGAAGGGTCTAGAGGTGGCTAGAAAGATTCGGGATCGAGACCCCTATGCCCTGATTGTCTTTGTGACGACTCACTCGGAGTTTATGCCCCTGTCCTTTCGCTACCAAGTGTCTGCTCTGGACTACATTGATAAGGCTCTTTCAGCAGAGGAGTTTGAATCTCGGATCGAAACAGCCCTCCTCTATGCCAATGGTCAAGACAGTAAAAGTCTAGCTGAAGATTGCTTTTACTTTAAATCAAAATTTGCCCAATTCCAGTATCCTTTTAAAGAGGTTTACTATCTTGAAACGTCGCCTAGAGCCCATCGTGTTATTCTCTATACCAAGACAGACAGGCTGGAATTTACGGCGAGTTTAGAGGAGGTTTTTAAGCAGGAACCCCGTCTCTTGCATTGCCACCGCTCTTTTCTCATCAATCCTGCAAATGTGGTGCATTTGGATAAGAAAGAAAAACTCCTTTTCTTTCCCAATGGTGGAAGCTGTCTAATCGCGCGTTATAAGGTCAGGGAAGTGTCTGAGGCTATCAATAACTTACACTAAGCTAGGAGAGTTTATGAATATTGCTTGGATATTATTGCATACACTTGTTACTCATGGACTAGAAATTGTCATTTTCTTTAAGGTGGATGGAATTGGTCTCACTTTTGAGAGGATTTTTAAAGCCTTTCTTTTTAAGATACTGTTGGCCTTTGTTTTTTTAATGATTGGCTATATGGTAGGAGATAGTTTCCTATTTTATTTTATGGAACCCTTGTACGGTATAGGCTTGTCTTTCTTACTGTTAAGAGGGCTTCCTAAAAAACTTCTCTTCTTTTATGGTCTCTTTCCAATGATATTGGTGAATCTCTTTTATAGAGGTCTTTCTTATTTTGTGCTTCCATTTTTGGGACAAGGGCAAGTACATGATGATTACTCTTTGATTTGGTTGTGTATAATAATTTTCAATTTCTTCATTTCTCTAGCCTTTTTGAAATGGTTAGACTATGATTTCACTAACTTGAGAAGGGAGATTCTAGATAAAGCTTTTCAAAAGTCCCTGACTAAAATTAACTGGATAATGGGGGCTTACTATTTGGTGATACAAACTCTATCTTACCTTGAATATGAACAAGGTATTCAATCAACGACTGTTCGCCATCTCATCCTAGTCTTTTACCTGCTCTTTTTTATGGGGATTATCAAGAAATTGGATACCTATTGGAAGGACAAACTCCGTGAGAGACTGGACCAAGAGCAGGTCCTGCGCTATAGAGATATGGAGCGCTATAGTCGACATATAGAGGAACTTTACAAGGAAGTACGGAGCTTTCGCCATGACTACACCAACCTTTTGACCAGTTTACGTCTGGGCATTGAAGAGGAGGATATGGAGCAGATAAAAGAGGTCTACGATTCGGTCTTAAAGGATTCTAGTGAAAAATTGCAGGACAATAAATATGACCTGGGCCGATTAGTGAATATTCGTGATAAAGCCCTCAAAAGTCTCCTAGCAGGAAAGTTTCTAAAAGCCAGAGATAAGAAGATTATCTTTAATGTCGAAGTTCCTGAGGAGATTCAGGTCGAGGGGATGAGCCTGCTTGACTTTCTAACCATTGTGTCTATCCTTTGTGACAATGCTATTGAAGCTAGTGTAGAGGCCAGTCAATCTCATGTTTCAATCGCCTTTTTAAAGAATGGAGCACAGGAGACCTTCATCATCGAAAATTCCATCAAAGAAGAGGGCATCGATATTTCTGAAATCTTCTCCTTTGGAGTTAGTTCTAAAGGGGAGGAGAGAGGAGTTGGTCTCTATACCGTTATGAAGCTTGTGGAAAGTCATCCCAATACCAGTCTCAATACTACCTGCCAAAATCAAGTCTTTCGTCAGGTGCTTACTATGATACCTACAGAATGATGAAAAAATAAGACCGAGAGTTCTTGTTACTCGGTCTTATTTTTTTATAGTTGTATTGGATGATGAAGTCCTTTCGTATTGTTATGCTTAATTATATTAAGGTCGTATAAGAAATCTTCCCACCATCCTCCACCTGTAATTTGGTTGAGTTCGGTAGCTGTTAGTTCTTGAAATGAAGTTAGGTTTTGATTCTTATCCATGTTATGATTCTCCTTTTTGATAAGATAATAAATAGTTATAGAGTGTTATCTGAAAACTAATCAGAATGGGTTAAAATTTTATCTTTGAAATAATCAAAATATGTTTTCTTTGCAGTTACACTAGTGACGCGACCTTGTAAGCCGTATTGGATGAGTTTACTATCCTCATTAGATAGTTTTGCAAGAGCGGTTACTTTAAAGAGATTTCCTTGCTCTGTTCTGGTAGGAGTTTGATCAATTGTCTGAAGTTGACCGATGATGGTAATGCCGTGATTTCCAATCTTCTCCAGTTTTAATCTTACAGTTTGTCCTTTATCTAGTAGAGGTAGATAGTCAGAAGATACGTAGTAAGTGATTAGTACTTCTCTTGTATCTGTGATGACAGGGAATATTTGAGCAATTTCTGTACCAGTTGGAATTCTATTTTTACCTTCAAATTCGCTGTTCAGATGAACGATACCTTTACTTGGAGCGGTTAAGGTATTGTTTTCTAAGCGCTGCGTTGCTTGATCTAGTTGTACTTTTAATTCTGTTAATTGATTCTCCACGGTTAGTTGTTGCTGTGAGGCTGTCTGTAAAAACTGAGTGCGGAGTACTTCAATTTTGGTTGCTAAACTATTATCATAAGTTGCTACACTTCCGATACCAGCTTGCTGGATTTTGAGGCTTGTGATAGATGATTCAAGACCTGCAATACTTTGATTAATTTGAGATAAAAATGGCTCCTCTGCAGTTCCTTGTGTTTGTCCTTGTGAGGCTACAAGATAACGATTCAAAATTGACTGATGTGGATTGCCAGTTGGTAAGCGAGCCCTTTTATTTATGATAGCATCTCTCAGCTCCTGGTATTCTCCAATTTGTTGTTGAACTTTTGTAATTTCTTGTTCGATGGCTGATGAACTGCTATTGGCAAGATTAGCTTGATTTGAAACCTCAGTGTTAGTCTTTGAGATGCCTAGCTCAATATCATGGGATTGTTTAGTAAAATTCATAAAGGTATTATGGTAGCCAAATTCATCCTCGCCAGAAAAAAGATCAGTCGCTTTTTCTAAGCTTTGTTTCAAAATTCCAAGTCCTTCTTTTTGCTTCTCAAGTCTTTGTAGTTGAGTTTCTAAGGCAGTTTTCTGACTTTCTTCCATTGTTTCAGAGTATTTGATGAGTAAGTCCCCTTTTTCAACTACTTGATTTGCCACTAAATGATTAGCAAGGATAGGATTATCACTGGTCGACTGAATAGATGCAATGACACTTGTAGGGGTGATTTCCCCTTGGGAAGTGACAGTAATTTCTTTTGTAGCAACAAGGGAGAAAATCAAGATGAAAGTAAATAATAATGAAAGAGGTATAATTAACACTGTCGCATAGTTATGGTAACGTCTCTGATAAAACTCGACGCTTCTAAAAAGATTAGGATTCATGACATTCTCCTTATTTATTGAATAGATGATGGTAGAAGCCTTGCGCCTGCATTAACTCTTGGTGACTACCAACTTCAATGATTTTCCCCTGGTCAAGAACAATGACACGGTTAGTTCGTTCGGCTATACTGAGACGATGGGCTACAAAGAGAATGGTTTTATCAGTTAGGGACATAAGATTATCTATAACTTTTTTCTCAGTCAAGACATCAAGACCGCTAGTAGCTTCATCTAGTATTAGAACAGGAGCTTTAGTTAAAAGAGCACGAGCGAGAGCGATTCGTTGCTTTTGTCCTCCTGATAGACCAGCTCCATCAGAGAGCTGAGTTTGATAGCCCATAGGCATTCTTTCAATGTCTTGACGGATTTCAGCTAATTCACAAGCTCTTAGAATATCTTCTTGGCTAATCATATGATTACCGCCCAAGGTTAAATTTTCCAAGATAGAGCCATTAAAGATATAGGCTTGTTGGGGTAGGTAATTAATATGACGGCGCAAGACTTTTTTATCAATGTTTTTAATATCCTGATGATTGATGGAAATATGTCCTTTGTAGGGTTCAAAGAAATTGACAATCATTTTGGCTAAAGTTGTTTTACCAGAACCACTGACACCAACTAGGCTAACCTTATCTCCTTGTTTAATCGTGAGATTAATATCTGTTAAGGTATCTCGTCCAAAACCATACTTATAAGAAAGGTCATCAAATGCAATATCGCCCATCAAAAAATGTGAATGAACAGGGTTTTCTGGGGCTTGGAACTCAGATTCGACTAGATAGACTTCGTTCAAACGGTTATTAGCGACCTTCGCAGATTGGAGTTTGGTTTGGAGGTTGATAATATTCTCCATAGGAGTTGTAAAGTAAGAAAGAAGTGTGTTAAAGGTAATCAGCTGACCGATAGAAATTTTACTCGACATGACTAATTGAGCGCCAAACCATAGGATAAGGATATTCAGAACTAATTTTGTTCCCTGCTTTAAACTCGTTTGTAAAATAGAATACTTACTGAGCTTAAAGGATTTTTCCAAATAATCTACAAATTCGCTGTCTATATTTTGATAGCGATTTTCTTCACTCGTGAGCGACTTTATAGTTTCAATCCCGTTGATATCTTCGATAATGGCAGAGCTAACCATAGAATTACTTTGCATGACATCATGGTTCATTTTTTCGAAAGGCTTCATAAAAGAAAAGATGATGAACATGTATATAGGAATGGAAATAAGAGAAAGAAGGAAGAGATTAGGGTTTTGTGCCAGTAAGACGCCCCCTACAAGAATCAGAATAGAAACATCCAGAAAAAGAGAAAGAATGGTAGAAGCCAAGGCGTCTATAATAGAGTTAGCATCTGTGAATCGTGAAATGATTTCTCCTGTACGACGTGTCGCAAAGAAAGACATAGGAAGTTCAAAAATATGGCGAATATAGGATAAAATCACATCAATACTTAATCTTTGACTCAGAACAGTTAGGAGATAATCTCTGGAGAAGCTCATGACTTGTTGGAGGATATAGGTGATAACCAGACCAACTGAGATGATTCCTAAAGTTGATTTCATCTGATTTGGGATGTATTCATCCAAGATTCCTTGGAGATAATAAGAACCACCGATATTGATAATAGTAACCAATAAGCTTGAGAGAACAATGTAAGCAATGAGAGATTTTTGTTTGAAAATCAGAGGAAGGAAGCTTAGTAGGCCATTCTTTTTATCTTTATGGGGTTGATAGCTAGGTTTGGGAGCTAGAAAAATAGCTACTCCAGTCCATTCAGAGAAAAAGCGTTCTTTTGACATTTTGGTGATTTTTACAGAAGGGTCAGGATCACCAATAATTAGATAGTCTTTCTTTGTTTGATAGACAACATAGTAATGTTGGAGTTTTCCTTCTTTGTTAACGTGAACGATAAATGGATAGGGGACATCACTCATGTCAAAGAGCGTTTTATCTGCTTGAACAGGTCTTGTTTCAAAGCCCATTTCATCAGCGGCTTTTACAATGCCAAGAGCAGTCGTCCCTTCTTTATTGGTCTTTGCAAGTTCTCTCAAGTGAGCTAGAGAAAAATCTGAACCATAGAATTTAGCAATCGAGGCTAAGGCAGCAACACCGCAGTCTCTAGCATCTATTTGAGGAACAAATGTACGTTTATAAGAAGTCATTGGCAATTCCTTTCATATAGTAGATAGGTATATTATGCCATAAAAATAAGTTCATATTTTATGAAATCTTGAATAGTCATTGAAACTTCCTGAATGGTAAAAAGTTGGGTAGAAAATGAAGAAAATATTGCAACAATAAAACGCAATGTAAAGTTTTTGTGTACTGATATTATGCGTTTTTTCTTATATTCAAGCTTTTTTGTCTAGATTTTTTTAAGTATTTCAGGTGATATGAAATGAAGAATTAGGTGTGTGAAATCCGATTATAGGGAAATAAATGAAGCTACAATTAAGAAATGTAGTCAAGATTAAAGAAATTATCCAGTGGATGATTTCTTCACGAGTATGAAAATTTGAGAACGAGTAAAGCATGATATAGAAATAGATAAATTGAGTGTAAAAGAATATGAGGATCCCTTTAGGGATAGTGGTAAGTAATACTAAAGCCTCTTTGAGAGGCAAGTGACGAGTCAAGAGCAATAATGCTTGAACAAAGTGAAAGCCAGCGTCTTTAGGCGCTGGCTGGTGATTTGGGCTTATATAACTTTCTAAATCATATGTATCTTTAATCTCCGTTTAAATATAAAGCAGTGCAATTATATCCCGTTAGGAAGCCAAAGCCTGCTGCAGAAACTAGCGCGACACCCCAACCAATGGGACCTGTTATTGCTCCTACGCCAGCTATCGTACCTAGCGCACCACTCGCTGATAGCATGCAGTCGGATACATTTCCTCCACCGACAACTTCTTCAAGAAAGTTTTCATTAATTTCCATTAACATTATAGTTCCTCCTAATTACCTTTATAATAGAGTGAAGTACATGACCAACCTGTAGCGAAGCCAGCAGTACCAGCTGCTCCACCTAGCGCAGCTAGTGCTAACCACCCTGTTGGACCTGTAGCAGCAAGTCCAATTACTAATGCTGAAGCGACAATTCCGTTTACACAGTCATTCACATTTCCTCCACCGGAAATTTCTTCTAATTTATTAAAATTTAATTCTAACATATTTACTCCTTGTTCTTGCGTTTAATTTTAAAAAGTCCTATTATGGATAGAGTTATCGTAGTTATTGAAGCTAAGCTGGTAAAGACAAATACTTTTGTTTTTAATCCAATAGAAAATAGTAATACACCATAAAAAATATTTGATACATAATAAATCTTATTTTTAACGACACTCACCTCTGAACATAGATTTTTGTCGTGTTGCAACTTTGACAAGTTTAGTATAGCATTGTTTTTTAAAATTTTTTATTCAAATCTTGAATTGTCATCGAAACATCTTGAATTGTAAAAAAGAAATTAAAAAGCAAGTAGGAAAAATACACTTGTCCTATAGAAACTACTTCGTATGAAATAAAAGACTTGTTTGATGACTATTGGAAGAAAGATTAGGCGGCCAAAAATTGAATTTTTAAAATTCTAACTTAAACATAGTTTTTTAGTATTGGTATCTTTAAATCAGCTAAAACAATTCATAACAACACCTGTATATTATGGTTCAATACGATACCGAACAAGTATATAGTATTAAGAGGTCTTAAACGTTATTTCTGTCTGTTCTGATAGATTCTCATGATCGCAATAAGAATACCGGCTGTCCCACTTGCCAAAAATAGGAGGGTAATGATAATGTTGAGAATTTCAGGCGTACTCCCTATTCTGTTGATAAGACGGAGTAGAGATATAACTGTCAACTGAACCAGGAGTATTGATTCTACATTTACCAATGAAGTCAGTTGGTTTTCAACTGCATATAAAAAGGCTGGTAGCAAAACACAGGCTATAGCAATCACAAACAGGTTGCTCCCCGTTTCTTCTCCCTTGTTCACCACGGAAATCATGAGAAGATTCGATGCTATAATCAACGTAGAACAGATGATAAAAAAAGATTTCTTATTCATATAGGACACCTCATATACTATGGTATTTTAGTTTGAACCCAAGAAATATTCTTCAAACTACTGTAACACCATCTCGCCGTAAAGCAGTACTGTCTGTGACTAGCTTCCTAGTTTTCTTCAAATACTGATTTTTTATTGAAGACAAGAAAGGTAAGCTCATTAATCATTATAGCAAAAAACAATGATAACATATATTATTTTTCGGTTTATGAATGATATTCGTTACTTTGGTAAGGAGAAAGTTTTTACAATTCAAGATGTTTCGATGACAATTCAAGATTTGGATGAAAAACTTTAACAAATAGTGCTATACTGAAATTGTCAAAGTTGCAACAGGACAAAAATTAAAAATAAAAAAGGAGTATTTGTCATGAATACAAAAATGATGGAACAATTTGAGATTATGGATACTGATGTGCTTGCTTGTATTGAAGGTGGCGGTTGGATAAAATGTGGACTCGGTGTAGTTGGAGGTGCATTGACTGGAGGAGTTGCTGGTGGTGCTGTGGGCACTGTAACGCTACCTATCATTGGTACTGTATCTGGAGCTGCTGCTGGTTTTTGGGGCGGAGCGGCAACGGGTGCTGCTACATTCTGTTAAAAATCGCTCTTCATTACTAAGCTGAATTTAGTTGGAATGGAGTAAATAATTATGAACAAGAAAAAGATAGTTTCAACTATAGTATTTTTAGTATTTATTATAATGTCAGTGGCTAATTTTTTTAGAGACTTAACCCCATTGCTATTCATTTTGAATATTATTGGCCTAACTTGTTTTTTAGTGTTAACATACATTAGCATAAAAGACATGATCTTAAATAGAAGTAAATGATGATTTGGTTAGTCCTAGAACCAATCAACTCATGTTCATCGGATTGACAGGTTTTATGTATATCATTTGTTTGTATAGAGGTATTACAGCAGGAGAATCCTACCAACAACTAATCGCTTATATTGGCGCTGTTCTCTGCTTGATTGTCATGTTTCTGCTCATTTGGGGATTGAAGTATTATAAAAAGTAGAGCTTAATGAAGTATAAAAGAAAAGGGTAAGTGTTTTCGAAGTACTTACCCTTTTATAATGAAGTTTTTGCAATTCAAGATGTTTCGATGACCATTTAAGATTTAGATGAATTTGTAATCTTAAATAAGGTAAGATAAAGATAACAAATGTAAAGGAGTATTCTTATGAAGAAACAAAATATAAAATCGCTATTACTTGTACCACTTGTCTTTGCATCTATTACTACGGGTGTTGTATATGCAGAAGAACATCCTACTACTTCATCTATCCAGGCGAATGATAGTTCTGTTGTGGCACCAGATTTGCCATCGGCTAAGGAAAAGGTGGAGCATAAACCTTCTGTTGTAACCCCAGAAGAGTATGAGAAGAATGTTACGGACTTTAAAAAGATAGATATTGAAGCCGTTCGTCAATCTTTTACGGAGGATCAGTTGGAACATACTATTTATTTTGGTAGAAAAACTTGCTCTCATTGTCGTCAATTTTCTCCTGAATTGAAAGAATTTAATAACTTGATTGAAAAGAAGTTAGAGTATTATGATTTGGATGGTAAGGATTTTGATGGGGAAGCGAGAGAGTTTCTATTTAAAAAAGTCGGTATTCCAGGAACACCAACAATTTTGTATTTAAAAAATGGACATCCGATATCTGGATGGGTTGGTGGCGGAGCAACTGCCCAACAGGTGTATGATTATATGTACTCGAGAAACTCACCTAAGCAAACGGAGACAGTGAAATCTTCTGAGGAAACAGTAACTGAAAGTGTCCGTGATGAGAATACTAGAAGTGACAGCATGAGTATTAGTGATAAAGTTGTAAGTGACAGCAAAGGTATGAGTGATGAAAAAAGAACCGAAATGAAAATATCAAATGATAATACCAATTCTAATAGTGAAAATAGTGGGAAAGAGGAGAGTACAAACTCAACTACTAAAGCTAAAACTACTCAATCTGTCGATTTAGCAATGTTGGACAATAAGAATCAATTGGAAACTCCCAAACCTATTTTTGATGTTGCTCAAGAAAATAAAACTTCTTTAACTGATGTTAAGGATGCTGATTATGTAAGTGAATCTATTACTTCGAGTGAAAAATTATTACCGAAAACAGGAGAGGAAGAAAGTTACCAACTGCTTCGGCTAGCTGTCGCGTTTTTTATGGCTTCTATAATGATTAAAGTGAAACAAAAAATTCATAAATAAAAATAGATGGTAAACAGGTGCAATGATATTATTTGTTTGTAATAACATATGGCTAGAATTTGCCTATAGACACGAGTGAGGAAATAGATGTATTTAGTTTATATATAAAAGCTTATAATTGTATATGAAATGGACTGAATGGTAAAAGGTCAAGTATTTCCGAAATGCTTTCTTTTTCAATTCTTTTAACACCTCAAGATGTTTTGATGACTATTTATGATTTGGATGGAAAATTTTAAAAAATAGTAGTATACTAACATTGTTAAGATTGTAGCCGAAAGTGGAATACAACTCTTATAGGGCAGAAAACTAACTACTTTTAGAGGCTTAAATAGTAGTTGATGCATAGGTAAAAAAGCATGGTAAATAGTTAGTATTAGCGAAAGTAGAAAACAGTAAAAGGAGAAAGAAAATGAGTCGTACAGTACGTGCAATATTTAAGAAAGAATTACGTGGAATGACAGCAGTTTTAGTTACCTATTTGATAATTGTATCTTTCTTTTCTTATTTTAGTCAATGCTTCGGGAATTGGAAGTATGTTATAGAATATGTAGGCGCTCCATTTACTATATCCTTCACATTCTTTATTTTAGAAACTATGAAAGAACGACATAACAAAATAAAAAAGGCAGAACAAGAAGCAGAATTAAAAAACATGTAAAATAAAGGGGGAAAATGGCGAGTAAAAAGAAGTTACTTGGAGAAGAGTTTGGGAAGATGGTGTTGTCAAGGACGATAGCGACCTATGAAAAAGCAATCAACGCTGAAAAATAACATTTTCAGATGAAAAGATGGAGGAGCTAGACAACATACTATCTAATGGAATGGGGTTGCTTGATGGAGTACAAGTAACGGTATTCTAACAGGACGAAAATAAAAAAAGCATTCCTCGTGAATACAAAAACAATGTTTCAATTTTCAGAAGCTAACAGTTAAAGTTTGTCTTTGTCCAGTTTGACTTTTACCATAGTATGTGAGGTATATTAAATGAATAAGAAATCCTTTTTTATCATCTGTTCTACGCTGATTATTGCATCGAATCTTCTCATGATTTCCGTGGTGAACAAAGGAGAAGAAACAGGGAGCAATCTGTTTGTGATTGCTATAGCCTGTGTTATGTTACCAGCCTTTTTATATGCAGTTGAAAATCAACTGACTTCATTGGTAAGAGTAGAATCAATACTCCTGATTCAGCTGACAGTTATATCCCTACTCCGTCTTATCAACAGAATAGGGAGGACGCCTGAAATCCTCAACATTATCATTACCCTTATCGCTTTGGCAAGTGGGACAGCTGCTATCCTTGTTGCGATTATGAGAATATATGAGAACATACGGAAGTGAGGGTGAGTAGTTTTCTATTTTGTATTTTCACATTGTCAAGTTTCCCCAGGGCAAGTATGTTTTCCATGCTTGCTTTTTTAAATTTTTTAACAATTCAAGAGGTTTTGATGACCATTTATGATTTGGATGAAAAAAATTAATAAACAGTGATATACTAAACTTGTCAAAGTTGCAACAGGACAAAAATTAAAAATAAAAAGGAGTATTTGTCATGGATACAAAAATGATGGAACAATTTGAAATTATGGATACTGAAATACTTGATCGTATAGAGGGTGGGGATGTATCTGATATTTATAAAGGGCACGCTGATCAGGGAAGTCCATTCGGTGCTTACCCTTCTATATTAAAAAATTCAGGTCCTTTTCCAGTAAGTGGGTACTGCCCGCGTGGTTATCATGACCGTGGTTATATAGGAGCAGGTTTCCATTTATGTGGAATATAGGCTGAAATATAAGAAATGAGGAAGAGTTTCTATGAAAAAGTATCAGCTTCTACTCAAAATAAGTGCAGTCTTCTCTTACTTATTTTTCGTATTTGGTCTTTCTCAGCTGACGCTTATTGTTCAAAATTATTGGCAATTTTCTTCCCAGATTGGCAATTTCGTCTGGATTCAAAATATCTTGAGTTTGCTATTTAGCGGAGTCATGATTTGGATTCTGGTTAAGACAGGCCATGGTTATCTCTTTCGCATTCCGAGAAAAAAATGGCTTTGGTATTCGATTTTGACAGTACTAGTGGTAGTGCTCTATATCTCTTTTAACGTTCAGGCAGCTAAACATGTTCAGTCAACTGCTGAAGGTTGGGCGGTATTGATCGGTTATAGTGGGACCAACTTTGCTGAGCTAGGTATCTATATAACCCTGTTCTTTCTGACTCCACTTATGGAAGAGCTGATTTATAGAGGATTACTGCAACACGCCTTTTTTAAGCATTCGAGATTTGGCCTTGATTTGCTCCTTCCTTCCATTTTATTTGCTCTTCCTCATTTTTCAAGCCTGCCTAGTCTGTTAGATATCTTCGTCTTTGCAACATTTGGCATCATCTTTGCTAGTTTGACTCGCTATACAAAGAGCATTTATCCTTCCTATACGGTGCATGTGATCAATAATATTTTCGCAACATTACCATTTTTGCTGACTTTTTTACACAGGGTATTTAGCTAAAAATAGTAGATTAAAAATAATTATCGATTTTAAGAAGTGAATAATGGAATTTAATATTATTCACTTCTTATTAGTTGATTGGGAAGATTGTACTCTTTGAGTAATTTAAGATGTTTTGATGATAATTCAAGATTTGTATGAAAAACTTTAACAAATAGTGTTATACTAAAATTGCCAATTGCAACAGGATAACAATTAAAATTAAAAATAAAAAAGGAGGTATTCGTTATGAATACAAAAACGATGTCACAATTTGAAATGATGGATACTGAGATGCTTGCGAAAGTTGAAGGAGGTTTCGGAGGTTGGGAAGATATGGTTGCTGGTTTATTGGGTGGGCTAGCACCTTCTCCAACTTTGGATCAATTAAATGGTAAGTGGCCTATTATACATTTTTCAAAACCATGTGGTCCTTATGGTATAGGGGGAACTCCAAACTCATGTAATGGTATTTAAAAAGGATTGAAGCTATGAAGGCAAAATATGGGAATCAAATTGTTGATGTTTGGGAAATTGGTCAAGCAACTCCTAAACCAAGTTGGGTAGAGGAAGCTTTTCAAAAAAATTATATAGTTTGGTTGGATAATCATGTGCGCATTCTAATGGCAGGTCTCAACACTTCTCTCGAAACGAATATCAAGTTTGGTCTAGTTGGAACAGTTGGAGGAGGATTCGCTGGTTATGGGATGTATGTTCTTGGTTATCCAGGTGATTATATAGATATCACCAATCATAGAGTTGTTTCTGCTAAAACATTTCATAAAAGTTATCAAATTTTAGAAAATGATTAGATGTCATTTAATTGTAATGGAGAAAGCAATGAAAAAAATATTTTTTAAAAAACAGACCATCTTCCTTGCGAGATTGTTCCTAGGTCAGTTGCCTTTACTTGTCTCTACTTATCTATTTCTATCTCGTCAGTTTTTAAATTTTTCCTTGGTTTTCCAATTTCTTTTAGTGGTTATTAACTTGGCTTCTATTTTGGTCACTGTTTATCTCACTAGAGAAATGAGGATAAGAGAGTTTGAAGATGATGATTTGGTTAGTCCTAGAACCAATCAACTCATGTTCATCGGCTTGACAGGTTTTATGTCTATTATTTGTTTGTATAGAGGTGTCACAGCAGGAGAATCTTACCAACAACTAATTGCCTATATTGGCGCTATTCTCTGCTTGATTATTATGCTTCTACTCATTTGGGGCTTGAAGTATTATAAAAAGTAGGGAAGAACTTGCGGCTAGTCTATAGTCTGATAAGAGGAGGTCATCATGTATAAACACTTATTTTTCCTAGATTCCAAAACTTTAGACCGGTTGACACCCTATATTCTAGTCTTGGCTTCTGACACCATTGCCTTTAATGTTTTTGTGCTAACCTTTGTATCTGCGGTGGTCTTTAATTCCCTAAATTCCCTGCTAGCTTTAATGGCTATATTCTTAGGGGCTGGCTATGTGGTCGGATTTTGGTTACTCAAATGGTTTGTTTTGGAAAGGCTAGAACTAAAGAATGACGTGTAGGAAGTCTGTTTGGTGGGGAGGCTAATTTTATGAAGTTTTTTGATAAATTTCATGCCTTTTGTTTTGGATTTTTAGTACTACTAATCGTCATTACAGTTCCTTATACGATTAACCATGGGGACTTTTTTCAAAATGAATCTGAATTGATTATTGTAAGTCTTCTTGTAACATCGCTGAGTGTTACTTATGCTAGAAAGTTTGAAATGGTTTCTTTTGGGATGTTAAGCAAGAAACAACTTTTGCTTTTCATTGCAATCTTTTTTCTAAGCGTTCTTGAGACGCTAGTTTATATTCATTTCTTCGCTGTTTCTTCTGGCGCAGGAGTTCAACACTTGGCGGAAGTCAGCAGAGGAATTTCCCTGTCTTTGATTTTGACTTCCTCAGTTTTTGGACCCATCCAGGAGGAACTCATTTTCAGAGGACTTCTTCAAGGTGCGGTTTTTGACAATTCTTGGTTAGGGATTGTACTGACTTCCTCTCTCTTTTCTTTTATGCATGGACCTTCTAATGTCCCTTCGTTTATTTTTTATCTACTTGGGGGCTTGTTACTGGGCTTTGCTTATAAAAAGAGCCAAAACCTATGGGTTTCTACTCTAGTTCACATGTTTTACAATGCTTGGCCACTCTTATATTATTTATAAAAATTATGAAAGGTAAGTAGAAGACGGTGCTTACCTTTTTCTTTCTATAATGATACCCAAGCCACCCCAGAGGCTTTTCTTTGAGAATCGGGCGTGGAGCGGTTGACGAATAGGCCAAAAACTAGTAGAATAGTAAGGAAACTTTATACGGAGGAAAGAAATGGATTTGGGTGATAATGAGCTAACACTGACTCCCATACCTGGGAAAAGTGGCAAGGCTTATATGGGTAGCTATCCTGATGGGAAGCGTATCTTTGTAAAAATGAACACCTCTCCAATCCTACCTGGTCTAGCTAGAGAACAAATTGCTCCACAATTATTATGGAGTCGCCGTTTGGCAGATGGGCGTGATATGTGTGCTCAAGAATGGTTGACAGGCAAAATATTGACCCCTTATGATATGAATCGTAAACAAATCGTCAATATTTTAACCCGTCTTCATCGCTCACGTCCGTTGATGACACAGTTGAGTCGTTTGGGGTATGCCATGGAAACACCTGTAGATTTACTGCAGTCTTGGCAGGAAACGGCTCCAGATGCTTTGCGTAAAAATCATTTTATCAGTGAAGTGATGGCTGATTTACGTCAGACTATTCCAGGATTTAGAGAGGACCATGCGACCATTGTCCATGGAGATGTACGACATAGTAATTGGATTGAGACAGACAGTGGCTTGATTTATTTGGTGGATTGGGATTCGGTTCGCTTGACCGACCGCATGTTTGATGTGGCCCATATGCTCTGCCATTATATTCCAGAACATCAGTGGAAGGAATGGTTGACCTACTACGGTTACAAGTACAATCAAACGGTATTAAATAAATTGTATTGGTACGGTCAATTGTCTTATTTGAGCCAGATTTCCAAGTATTATATGAACCAAGATTTAGAAAATGTCAATCGGGAGATCCATGGCTTGCGTCACTTCCGAGACAAGTATGGAAAGAGAAGATGAGAGTTAGAAATCGTAAAGGGGCGACAGAATTACTAGAGGCAAATCCCCAGTATGTGGTCCTCAATCCCTTGGAAGCCAAGGGAAAATGGCGGGACTTGTTTGGCAATGATAATCCCATTCATGTGGAAGTTGGAAGTGGAAAGGGTGCCTTTGTTTCAGGTATGGCCAAGCAAAACCCTGACATCAACTATATCGGGATTGATATTCAAAAGTCAGTTTTGAGTTACGCTTTAGACAAGGTTCTTGAAGTTGGTGTGCCTAATATCAAGCTCTTGTGGGTAGATGGTTCTGATTTGACTGATTATTTTGAAGATGGTGAGATTGATCGCTTGTATCTGAACTTTTCAGATCCATGGCCTAAAAAACGCCATGAAAAGCGTCGTTTGACCTACAAAACCTTCTTGGATACCTTCAAGCGTATCTTGCCTGAAAATGGAGAAATTCATTTCAAGACGGATAACCGTGGCTTGTTTGAGTACAGCCTAGTGAGTTTTTCTCAGTATGGCATGAAACTTAATGGTGTCTGGCTAGATTTGCATGCCAGTGATTTTGAAGGCAATGTCATGACAGAATACGAGCAAAAATTCTCCAACAAGGGGCAAGTTATCTACCGTGTTGAGGCAGAATTTTAAGAAATAGCCTGAAATCAGGCTGTATAAGTGCTTTTGCTTTACATAAGTTGGCAAATGTGCTATACTAAGAGTAAGAATATGAGAAAGAGAGGCGGGGAAATATCTTCGCCTCTTGCTTATGAGGAGGTGGACGCAATCGCAACAATCGTAGAATTAGTCAGAGAAGTTGTAGAACCTGTCATAGAAGCGCCTTTCGAACTCGTGGATATCGAGTATGGAAAGATTGGCAGTGACATGATTCTCAGTATTTTTGTAGATAAACCTGAAGGAATTACCTTGAACGACACGGCAGACTTGACAGAAATTATCAGTCCTGTCCTAGACACCATCAAGCCAGATCCCTTCCCAGAACAATATTTCCTAGAAATCACCAGTCCAGGCTTGGAACGTCCTTTAAAAACCAAGGATGCCGTCGCTGGAGCGGTTGGGAAATACATCCATGTCGGGCTCTACCAAGCCATCGATAAGCAAAAGGTCTTTGAAGGAACCTTGTTGGCCTTCGAAGAGGACGAGTTGATCATGGAATATATGGACAAGACGCGTAAGAAAACGGTCCAAATTCCATACAGTTTAGTATCAAAAGCACGTTTAGCAGTAAAATTATAGAAAAAGAAAGGATAGCTTTTGAGGATTCAAAAGTGAAGAAAACATGAGTAAAGAAATGCTAGAGGCCTTCCGCATTTTGGAAGAAGACAAGGGAATCAAAAAAGAAGACATCATCGACGCAGTAGTAGAGTCGCTTCGTTCCGCTTATCGCAGACGCTATGGTCAATCAGACAGCGTAGCTATTGATTTCAATGAAAAAACAGGTGATTTCACAGTCTATACTGTTCGTGAAGTTGTGGATGAAGTCTTTGATAGCCGTTTGGAAATCAGCTTGAAAGATGCTCTTGCCATTAATTCAGCCTACGAGCTTGGTGACAAGATCAAGTTTGAAGAAGCACCTGCTGAGTTTGGTCGTGTAGCAGCTCAATCTGCCAAACAAACCATCATGGAAAAAATGCGCAAGCAAACACGTGCCATCACTTACAATACTTACAAAGAACATGAGCAAGAAATCATGTCTGGTACAGTAGAACGCTTTGACAACCGCTTTATCTATGTCAACCTCGGCAGCATCGAAGCCCAATTGTCAAAACAAGACCAAATTCCTGGTGAAGTTTTTGCTTCTCATGATCGTATTGAAGTTTATGTTTACAAGGTTGAAGACAACCCTCGTGGTGTCAACGTCTTTGTTAGCCGTAGCCATCCAGAAATGATCAAACGTTTGATGGAGCAAGAAATTCCAGAAGTTTATGATGGAACTGTTGAAATCATGAGCGTGGCTCGTGAAGCAGGTGACCGTACTAAGGTTGCTGTTCGTAGCCATAATCCAAACGTGGACGCTATCGGTACAATCGTTGGACGTGGTGGAGCTAACATCAAGAAAATCACTAGCAAATTCCACCCAGCTCGCTATGATGCTAAGAGCGACCGTATGGTGCCCATCGAAGAAAATATCGACGTTATCGAGTGGGTAGCAGATCCAGCTGAATTTATTTACAATGCCATCGCTCCTGCTGAAGTGGACCAAGTTATCTTTGACGAAAACGACAGCAAACGTGCCTTGGTTGTTGTACCAGACAACAAACTTTCTCTTGCTATCGGTCGTCGTGGGCAAAACGTTCGTTTGGCAGCTCACTTGACTGGTTACCGTATTGATATCAAGTCTGCTAGTGAATTTGAAGCCATGGAAGAAGCTGGTTCGGTAGATTTGGAAGCAGAAAACGATACTGTAGAAGAATAAAAGCTGCTAGAGGAGGGAAAGATGAAAACGAGAAAAATCCCTTTGCGCAAGTCTGTTGTGTCTAACGAAGTGATTGATAAGCGTGATTTGCTCCGTGTTGTCAAAAACAAAGAAGGACAAGTCTTTATCGATCCGACAGGCAAGGCCAATGGCCGCGGCGCTTATATTAAGCTAGACAATAAAGAGGCCCTAGAGGCCAAAAAGAAGAAAGTCTTTAACCGTAGCTTTAATATGGAAGTTGATGAAAGCTTTTATGACGAGTTGATCGCTTATGTGGATCACAAAGTGAAAAGAAGAGAGTTAGGACTTGAATAAGCAAAAGATAAGCAATCTCTTGGGACTTGCTCAGCGAGCAGGGCGGATTATATCGGGTGAAGAATTGGTGGTCAAAGCCATTCAAGACGGCAAGGCCAAGTTGGTCTTTCTTGCCCATGATGCTGGACCCAATCTGACCAAGAAGATTCAAGATAAAAGTCATTATTATCAAGTAGAAATTGTAACCGTGTTTTCAACACTGGAATTAAGCATAGCAGTCGGGAAATCGAGAAAGGTTTTGGCTGTAACAGATGCTGGATTTACAAAGAAAATGAGGTCTCTTATGGAATAGAAGAGGAGGACATGATTTGTCTAAGAAAAGATTGTACGAAATCGCAAAAGAACTTGGAAAAGAAAGTAAAGAAGTTGTAGCGCGTGCAAAAGAGTTGGGCTTGGATGTGAAAAGCCACTCATCAAGTGTGGAAGAAGCTGTCGCTGCAAAAATCGTTGCTAGCTTTAAGCCTGCTGCTCCGAAAGCAGAAGCAAAACCTGCAGCACCAAAAGCAAGTGTAGAAAAGAAAGCCGAAAAATCTGAGCCAGCAAAAACAGCTGTAGCTAAGGAAGGGGCAAAACCGGCTGAGCCAGTCGCTCCGAAGGCAGACAAAGTAGCAGCTAAACCGCAAAGCCGTAATTTTAAGGCTGAGCGTGAAGCTCGTGCCAAAGAGCAGGCAGAACGACGCAAGCAAAATAGGGGCAATAACCGTGACCAACAACAAAACGGAAACCGTCAGAAAAACGACGGCCGTAATGGTGGAAAACAAGGTCAAGGAAACCGCGACAATCGTCGCTTTAATGACCAAGCTAAGAAACAGCAAGGTCAGCAAAATCGTGGAAATGAGCGCCGTCAACAAGAGGACAAACGTCCAAATCAAGCGGCTCCACGTATTGACTTCAAAGCCCGTGCAGCAGCCCTCAAAGCAGAGCAAAATGCAGAGTACGCTCGTTCAAGTGAGGAACGCTTCAAGCAGTATCAGGCTGCCAAAGAAGCCTTGGCTCAAGCTAACAAACGCAAGGAACCAGAGGAAATCTTTGAAGAAGCGGCTAAGTTAGCTGAACAAGCGCAACAAGCACAGCAAGTTCAAGCAGTGGTTGAAGTCGTCCCTGAGAAAAAAGAACCTGCAGTGGATACACGTCGTAAAAAACAAGCCCGACCAGACAAAGAACGTGATGATTATGATCACGAAGAAGATGGTCCTAGAAAACAACAAAAGAATCGAAGTAGTCAAAATCAAGTGAGAAATCAAAGAAATAGTAACTGGAATAACAACAAAAAGAACAAAAAAGGCAATAACAAGAACAACCGTAATCAGGCTCCAAAACCTGTTACGGAGCGTAAATTCCATGAATTGCCAACAGAATTTGAATATACAGATGGTATGACCGTTGCGGAAATCGCAAAACGTATCAAACGTGAACCAGCTGAAATCGTTAAGAAACTCTTTATGATGGGTGTCATGGCCACACAAAACCAATCTTTGGATGGGGAAACAATTGAACTCCTCATGGTGGATTACGGTATCGAAGCCAAACAAAAGGTTGAAGTGGATAATGCCGATATCGAACGTTTCTTTGTCGAAGATGGTTATCTCAATGAAGATGAATTGGTTGAGCGTCCACCAGTTGTAACTATCATGGGACACGTTGACCACGGTAAAACAACACTCCTAGATACCCTTCGTAACTCTCGTGTTGCGACAGGTGAAGCAGGTGGCATCACTCAGCATATCGGTGCCTACCAAATCGTGGAAAATGGTAAGAAGATTACCTTCCTTGATACACCAGGACACGCGGCCTTTACATCTATGCGTGCGCGTGGTGCATCTGTTACCGATATTACTATCTTGGTTGTAGCGGCAGATGACGGGGTTATGCCTCAGACTATCGAAGCCATTAACCACTCAAAAGCAGCCAACGTTCCAATCATCGTAGCCATTAACAAGATTGATAAACCAGGTGCTAACCCAGAACGCGTTATCGGTGAATTGGCAGAGCATGGTGTTATGTCAACTGCTTGGGGTGGAGATTCTGAATTTGTTGAAATCTCAGCTAAATTCAACCAAAACATTGAAGAATTGTTGGAAACAGTCCTTCTTGTGGCTGAAATCCAAGAACTCAAGGCAGATCCAACAGTTCGTGCGATCGGTACAGTTATCGAAGCTCGCTTGGATAAAGGAAAAGGTGCGGTCGCAACTCTTCTTGTACAACAAGGTACCTTGAATGTTCAAGACCCTATCGTTGTCGGAAATACCTTCGGTCGTGTCCGTGCTATGACCAATGATCTTGGTCGTCGTGTTAAAGTTGCTGGACCATCAACACCAGTTTCTATCACAGGTTTGAACGAAGCGCCAATGGCGGGTGACCACTTTGCCGTTTACGAGGATGAAAAATCTGCGCGTGCAGCAGGTGAAGAGCGTGCCAAACGTGCCCTCATGAAACAACGTCAAGCTACCCAACGTGTCAGCCTTGAAAACCTCTTTGATACGCTTAAAGCTGGTGAGCTTAAGTCAGTTAACGTTATCATCAAGGCCGATGTACAAGGTTCTGTTGAAGCACTTTCTGCCTCACTTCAAAAGATCGACGTAGAAGGTGTCAAAGTTACCATCGTTCACTCAGCAGTCGGTGCCATCAATGAATCTGATGTGACCCTTGCGGAAGCTTCAAATGCCTTTATCGTTGGTTTCAACGTACGCCCTACACCACAAGCTCGTCAACAAGCAGAAGCTGACGATGTTGAAATTCGTCTCCACAGCATTATCTATAAGGTTATCGAAGAGATGGAAGAAGCTATGAAAGGGATGCTTGACCCAGAATTCGAAGAAAAAGTTATCGGTGAAGCAGTTATCCGTGAAACCTTCAAGGTATCTAAAGTGGGAACTATCGGTGGATTCATGGTTATCAACGGTAAGGTTACCCGTGACTCTAAAGTCCGTGTTATCCGTGACGGTGTCGTTATCTATGACGGTGAACTTGCAAGCTTGAAACACTACAAAGACGACGTCAAAGAAGTTACAAACGGTCGTGAAGGTGGATTGATGATTGATGGCTACAATGATATCAAGATGGATGATGTGATTGAGGCTTATGTCATGGAAGAAATCAAGAGATAAGATTTTTTGCTCCTTTCTTAGGTGGTGAGGGACGCAAGCAAACCGATGGTTTCATTGCTTATTTTTGAGCCTAGGGTCTCAAAAATCCCCTGTGATGGGACTGATAAATCAGTTCCATCACTTTCACCACGGCGAAAGAAGCAGATGATTTCAAATTGAACTTCGTTCCAATTTGAAATGAAAATCAATAAATTTAAAAATAGCTAGGTCTGCTGGCCTAGCTTTTGGTTCAAAGTAGAGAAAGGAATATCATGGCAAATCATTTCCGTACGGACCGTGTGGGCATGGAAATCAAGCGTGAAGTCAATGAGATTTTGCAAAAGAAAGTCCGTGATCCGCGTGTCCAAGGTGTGACCATTACAGATGTTCAGATGCTAGGTGACTTGTCCGTTGCCAAGGTTTACTACACCATTTTGAGTAACCTTGCTTCAGATAATCAAAAAGCTCAAATCGGGCTTGAAAAAGCAACTGGTACTATCAAACGTGAACTTGGTCGCAATTTGAAATTGTACAAAATCCCAGATTTGACTTTCGTCAAAGACGAATCCATCGAATATGGAAACAAGATTGACGAAATGCTACGCAATCTGGATAAAAACTAAGAAGAGGGGCAACCCTCTTTTTTGGTGGGGGAAAAGGCAATAAAACATGCTGGCGGAATCTTTCCAGAGTTAAACATTATTAAAAAGCTTTATAAAATTCAACTTGTATGATATTATAGGACATGAAAGAGTGAGATAAAACGATTTTTCAGCGATAGCCAGCAAGGCTGGTATCGTTAATATTTTGAGACTGTAGTTAAACGAGGGAAGATAAGATGGGACTCATAAAAATTCTAGCTAAAACTTACGGGAATTACTTTTTGACCATGCAAGGTGTAAAAGTGATGAAAACGATAAAGAAAGATGACCATGCCGTTGTCGGTCTAGGGAAACTTTTTATTGCCGACAAGTTAATGGATACGGCTCGGTGGCTCATCAAGCCAGAGGAGAGAGAATGAAATTTTTCTGGGGACTTCTTGCTATTCTTTTTATCAAACCGATTATTGGGATTGTGAAATTCGTTTGGATGATCATCTCTTTTGCGCTCCAATTGCTGTTTTACAAGCTATTATTTAAAATATTGGATTGGCTCTTTAAACTTATTTAGATGGTCATCCAAGTCGTGGGGAACTAGCAAGTCTTGTACTGCTAGTTTTTTAATCTCTTTCCATATGGTATAATATAAGCAGTAAAATCATTTTAGAATATTCAATGGAGGTCGTCATGGACAATATCATCGATGTGTCAATTCCCGTTGCAGAAGTGGTGGACAAGCATCCAGAAGTCTTGGAAATTCTAGTGGAGCTAGGTTTTAAACCTCTTGCCAATCCCTTGATGCGCAATACAGTCGGTCGCAAGGTATCGCTCAAACAGGGTTCTAAGCTTGAAGGAACTCCTATGGACAAGATTGTCCGCACACTGGAAGCAAATGGTTACGAAGTGATTGGATTAGACTGATGGCAGATGAACGGATTCATGTCCTGCGGGATATTTTGTTAGAATTGCATAATGGTGCCTCTCCTGAGTCGGTTCAGGAGCGCTTTGATGCGACCTTTACAGGTGTGTCAGCCATCGAGATTTCTCTCATGGAGCATGAGTTGATGAACTCAGACTCAGGTGTCACCTTTGAAGATGTCATGGAACTCTGTGATGTTCATGCCAATCTTTTTAAAAATGCTGTTAAGGATGTCGAAGTTGCAGATACCGAGCACCCAGGTCACCCAGTTCGGATTTTCAAAGAAGAAAATCTAGCCCTCCGTGCGGCCTTGATTCGCATTCGGAGATTGTTGGATACCTATGAGTCTATGGAAGATGAAGAAATGCTGGTGGAGATGCGTAAGGGCTTGGTGCGTCAGATGGGACTTTTGGGGCAATTTGACATCCACTACCAACGTAAAGAAGAACTATTCTTTCCAATCATGGAGCGCTATGGACACGATTCACCTCCAAAAGTTATGTGGGGAGTGGATGACCAGATTAGGGAACTCTTTCAAACAGTTTTAGCGACAGCCAAGTCACTACCTGAAGTGTCGATTTCCACTGTAAAAGATGTTTTTGAAGCCTTTGCGACAGAGTTTGAAAGTATGATTTTCAAGGAAGAATCCATCCTTCTCATGATTCTCCTTGAGTCCTTTACTCAGGATGACTGGCTTCAGATTGCGGAGGAGAGCGACGCCTATGGTTATGCCATCATCCGTCCGTCTGAGAAATGGGTGCCAGAACGGCAGCGTTTTGTTGAGGAAAAGATTGCAGAGGAGCCTATTCAGCTAGATACGGCAGAGGGACAAGTTCAGCAGGTTATCGATACGCCAGAAGGACAGTTTACCATTACCTTTACCCCTAAGGAAAAGGAATCAGCTTTGGATCGTCATAGTCAACAGGCTTTTGGCAATGGCTATCTCTCGGTCGAGCAGGCCAATCTCATCCTCAATCACCTCCCTATGGAGATTACTTTTGTCAATAAAGACGATATTTTCCAGTATTACAATGACAATACGCCAGCTGATGAGATGATTTTCAAACGGACGCCGTCACAAGTTGGGCGCAATGTTGAACTCTGCCATCCACCTAAGTATTTGGACAAGGTTAAGACCATTATGAAGGGGCTTCGTGATGGAAGCAAAGACAAGTATGAAATGTGGTTCAAGTCTGAGTCGCGAGGTAAATTTGTCCACATCACCTACGCAGCAGTGCACGATGAAGACGGAGAATTCCAAGGTGTGTTGGAGTATGTTCAGGATATTCAGCCCTACCGTGAGATTGACACGGACTATTTCCGTGGATTAGAATAAGGAGAAAAAATGAGTTACGAACAAGAATTTATGAAGGAATTTGAAGCCTGGGTCAATACCCAAATCATGATCAATGACATGGCGCACAAGGAAAGCCAAAAAGTCTACGAAGAAGACCAAGACGAGCGTGCCAAAGATGCCATGATTCGATACGAAAGTCGCTTGGATGCTTATCAGTTCTTGCTTGGTAAGTTTGAAAACTTCAAAGCAGGCAAGGGATTTCATGATTTGCCAGAAGGCTTGTTTGGTGAGAGAAATTATTAAACGAGATAGATTCTTGATTTTTTACTAAAATCTTGATAGAATATTTATATTAAATCCTTGTCAGAGCAGGGGTTTTTTATTGAAAGGATTTTATCATGTCAAAGAAACTCAATCGTAAAAAACAATTACGAAATAGCCTCCGTCGTTCAGGTGCTTTCTCAAGTACTGTGACGAAGGTTGTAGAAGAGACAAAAAAAGTCGTGAAACGTGCAGAACAGTCAGCAAGCGAAGCTGGTAAGGCTGTTTCTAAAAAAGTTGAACAAGCAGTAGAAGCTACCAAAGAGCAAGCTCAAAAAGTAGCCAATTCTGTAGAAGATTTTGCAGCAAACTTGGGTGGACTTCCACTTGACCGTGCCAAAACTTTCTATGATGAAGGTATCAAGTCTGCGTCAGATTTTAAAAACTGGACTGAAAAAGAACTCCTTGCCTTGAAAGGAATCGGCCCAGCTACAATCAAGAAATTGAAGGAAAATGGTATCAAGTTCAAGTAATTTTTCTTGTGCCTTGCATTTCCGTTAAAATCTTGCTACAATAGAGCCATTAGAGGTGTTTTGAATCCCACATTTTACAGAAAGTGGCGGTGCTGAGAAGTCCACAAATGTGTCAAAACTAGTTGCTAATGGATGAAAAATTGAAATAAAAGTGTCTTTTTGTTTTAAAGACGAGAGTGGCGGGCTTGGCCCGAAATTGGGTGGTACCGCGGATAAACACATTCGTCCCTGTCATGTAGATGGCAGGGGTTTTCTTTTGCGTCATAGTCAAAGGAGGTTGTTATGAAGCAATCTTTTAAAACAAGTAAACTCTATTATGGTTTTCCTATCTTCATTTTGGGGTATCAGGATCAGAATTTTGGACACAATATTACGACCTGTAGCTCCTCTTATAGCCTGGGAGATTGGCTGGTCATCGGTGTTGGCACTGAGGAAAATGCGGCTGACCAGATTAAGTACTATCAGAAGTTCACCGTAAATATTCCTGATGAAAATCTCATGCTCGATATGGAGCAGGCTGGTTTTATCAGTCATCGGGAGAAACTGAAACACCTGGGGCTAGACTACGAGATTTCTGAACGGACTCAGGCACCGATTTTAGAGGATTGTCCAGTCGTTTTGAATTGTCAGGTAGATCGGATTATCGAGGAAGAGGGAATTTGTCATATTTTCGCTAAGATTGTTGAGCGACTTGCTGATCCAGATCTCTTGAATGAGAAAGGGCATTTTAAAAATGACCGTTTTTCACCGACTTACTTTATGGGGGACGGTCACCAGCGCGTTTATCGCTATTTAGATAACCGTGTTGACCCTATGGGGAGCTTCATAAAGAAAGCGAGGAAGAAGGATGTCAAGAGCTGAATTACCAGAACGCTTGGAAACAGAACGTCTCGTTTTACGAGTCCGTACTGTGGCGGATGCTGAGGATATCCATGCTTATGCAAGTCTCCCAGAAGTCTCTTACCCAGCTGGCTTTCTACCCGTCAAGACCTTGGAAGATGAGATTTATTATCTGGAGCTTATCCTTCCTGAGCGCAATGAGAAGGATAATCTTCCAGCTGGCTATGGGATCGTCGTCAAAGGAACCAATAAAGTCATTGGTTCTGTTGACTTCAATCACCGCCATGCGGACGATGTACTGGAGATTGGCTACACCTTGCACCCAGACTATTGGGGACGAGGTTATGTGCCAGAAGCAGCGCGTGCCTTGATTGACATAGCTTTTAGAGAACTAGATCTTCACAAGATTGAACTATCTTGCTTTGGTTACAATACCCAAAGTCAACGAGTTGCAGAGAAGCTTGGATTTACTCTTGAAGCTCGCATCCGAGATCGCAAGGATGCTCAAGATAACCGCTGTGATGATTTGAGATATGGCTTGTTGAGAAGTGAGTGGGAGGTGGTTTGATGCACATTTTCATCATTGGGGCTCCGGCTTCTGGGAAAATGACTATTGGTCAAGAGTTATCTCGACTGACAGATGCTACCCTCTTTTATAACCATCAAGCCATCGATTTTGCATTAGAAATCTATCAGGACTTTACAGAGGAAATGTGGGAATTTGTTCGTGGAATGACCTTTTCTTTCCTTGGAGCAAGTGCAAGAAATCAGCGATCAGTAATTTTAACAGACGTAATTGATTTTTCAAATCAGTACCAGCTGATGTATTTGAAGCAAATTCAGGATTTATTGGATAACTTTCATCAAGAGATTCTGTTTGTTGAGTTGGAAACAAGTCTTGAGGAGCGTTTACGTCGAAATCAAACGGAGAATCGATTAAAGTACAAACCCTTAAAACGACATATTGAGGTATCTGAAAGAGAAATTTTAGAGACCGCTGAAACACTTCAATTAAATTCCCAACATCAACCGAATGAGTTGCACCACTACCTTAAAATAAATAATACGAGTTTGACTGCAAAAGAAGCTGCTAAGCAAATTCAAAATAAAATGAACAAAATAGAGAAAGGACAAACACATGTCTAAAGAACTTTCACCTAAATACAATCCAGCCGAAGTTGAGGCTGGTCGTTATCAAAAATGGCTTGATGCGGATGTTTTCAAGCCTTCAGGCGATCAAAAGGCTAAGCCTTATTCAATCGTCATTCCACCACCAAACGTAACTGGGAAACTTCACCTTGGTCACGCTTGGGATACGACTTTGCAGGATATTATCATCCGTCAAAAACGCATGCAAGGTTTTGATACGCTTTGGCTTCCGGGGATGGACCATGCGGGGATTGCCACTCAGGCTAAAGTTGAGGAGCGCTTGCGTGGAGAAGGCATTACACGTTATGACCTCGGTCGTGAGAAATTCCTCGACAAGGTCTGGGAATGGAAAGACGAGTATGCCACTACCATCAAGGAACAATGGGGCAAGATGGGGCTCTCTGTAGACTACTCTCGTGAGCGTTTCACCCTTGACGAAGGTTTGTCAAAAGCTGTTCGCAAGGTCTTTGTGGACCTTTACAAGAAAGGCTGGATCTACCGTGGTGAGTTTATCATCAACTGGGACCCAGCAGCTCGCACAGCCCTTTCTGATATCGAAGTTATCCACAAGGACGTAGAAGGTGCCTTTTACCACATGAACTACATGCTAGAAGACGGATCACGCGCCCTTGAAGTTGCGACTACTCGACCTGAAACGATGTTTGGGGACGTTGCGGTTGCGGTCAATCCAGAAGACCCACGCTACAAGGACTTGATTGGTAAAAACGTCATCCTTCCAATCGCTAATAAACTCATCCCAATCGTTGGAGACGAACACGCAGATCCTGAATTTGGTACTGGTGTCGTGAAAATCACGCCTGCCCATGATCCAAACGACTTCTTGGTTGGTCAACGTCATAACTTGCCACAAGTCAACGTGATGAACGACGACGGAACCATGAATGACTTGGCCTTCGAATTTGCAGGCATGGACCGTTTTGAAGCTCGTAAGGCAGTCGTTGCCAAGTTGGAAGAAATCGGTGCCCTTGTTAAAATCGAAAAACGTGTTCACAGTGTTGGTCACTCAGAACGTACAGGTGTTGTGGTTGAACCACGCTTGTCTACTCAATGGTTCGTTAAGATGGACCAATTGGCGAAAAATGCTATTGCCAACCAAGACACAGAGGACAAGGTCGAATTCTACCCGCCACGTTTCAACGATACCTTCCTCCAATGGATGGAAAATGTCCACGACTGGGTGATCTCTCGTCAGCTCTGGTGGGGTCACCAAATCCCTGCTTGGTACAATGCTGAGGGTGAAATGTACGTCGGTGAAGAAGCGCCAGAAGGTGACGGATGGACTCAGGATGAAGACGTATTGGATACGTGGTTCAGTTCTGCCCTCTGGCCATTCTCAACCATGGGCTGGCCTGATGTCGATTCAGAAGACTTCAAACGTTACTTCCCAACTTCAACCTTGGTTACAGGTTACGACATCATCTTCTTCTGGGTATCTCGTATGATCTTCCAATCCTTGGAATTCACTGGCCGTCAGCCATTCCAAAACGTCCTTATCCACGGTCTCATTCGTGATGAGCAAGGACGCAAGATGTCTAAGTCTCTCGGTAACGGGATTGACCCAATGGATGTCATCGAGAAATACGGTGCCGATGCCCTTCGTTGGTTCCTTTCAAACGGTTCAGCACCAGGGCAAGACGTGCGCTTCTCTTACGAGAAAATGGATGCTTCATGGAACTTCATTAATAAGATCTGGAACATCTCTCGCTACATCCTCATGAATAATGAAGGTTTGACCCTTGAGCAAGCAACTGCCAATGTCGAAAAAGTGGTCAACAAGGAAGCTGGAAATGTCACAGATCGCTGGATTCTCCACAACCTCAATGAAACTATCGGAAAAGCTACTGCCAACTTTGACAAGTTTGAGTTTGGTGTGGCTGGACACATCCTCTACAACTTCATTTGGGATGAGTTTGCGGACTGGTACGTTGAGTTGACCAAGGAAGTCCTTTATAGCGACAACGAAGAAGAGAAGGTCATCACACGCTCTGTTCTCCTTTACACTTTGGACAAGATCCTTCGTCTCCTTCACCCAATCATGCCATTCGTGACAGAGGAAATCTTTGGACAAATCTCAGAAGGCTCTATCGTGACAGCAGAATACCCAACTGTCAACCCAGCCTTTGAAGACCTTGCGGCTCACACTGGTGTCGAAAGTCTCAAAGACTTGATCCGTGCCGTTCGTAATGCGCGTGCGGAAGTAAACGTAGCACCAAGCAAGCCTATCACCATCCTTGTTAAGACAAGTGATAGTGACTTGGAAGCCTTCTTTAACAGCAATGTCAACTACATCAAACGCTTCACAAATCCAGAACACTTGGAAATCGCATCAACCATCCCTGCACCTGAACTCGCAATGTCAAGCGTCATCACAGGAGCAGAAATCTACTTGCCACTGGCAGACCTTCTCAATGTCGAAGAAGAACTGGCTCGTCTCGACAAGGAACTGGCTAAATGGCAAAAAGAACTGGACATGGTCGGTAAGAAGCTCTCTAACGAACGCTTCGTAGCCAATGCCAAACCAGAAGTTGTCCAAAAAGAACGCGACAAACAAGCCGACTACCAAGCTAAGTATGATGCGACCGTAGCACGTATTGATGAGATGAAGAAGTTGGTGGGATAACATTCTAGGAGACAATAAACTTGAAATTACATAAAATTGTTATCAAAGGATATAAACGACATAAAGAAACTGAGCTGATATTCTCGGATGCATCATTTCTTATTGGCGAGAATAATGTCGGTAAAACTAGTGCACTTGAAGCTGTGGAATTGTTACTTTCTGATAGTAAAAAAGTTGATGAGAGCTTATTCTATCTAGATGAAAATGGTGATAGTGCAGATAGCATAGTATTGGACGCTGAGTTTCGAGACATAGGTGAAGAGGCAAAACATTGGCGTGGTTTTAAAGGGCGTTTGTTTCCTTATCAAGAAGGAACAGATACAAAGTTTAGTTTCTTTTATAGAAAAACATTTTCAAAAACTGGTTCTCGTAAAGTAGAAGCTAAGAGTCTAGAGAAAAAATTAAAACCTGAATTTGATAAGTTTAATACAATAGAACAATTTATTGAAAGTGGATTTGATTCCTCTAAGTTAGATAGTGCATATAATGATTTCAAAAAAGTATTGAATAAAAAAGAATTAAATGAATTTTTTGAAACTCATGAGTCTTATTTTGACTTTTATAATTACAGTGAAAATGAAACTTGGGTAGAAAATCCTGGGGGTATTGCAGGGAATGTATTAACTAAGTTACCAAAAATTTTATATATCCCCGCTTATGATAGACGAGAAGATTTAGGAGAAAATAAAGGGGCGTTACAATCTATTCTTTCTGAACTATTTACAGAAGTTAGAGAGTCTTCGACTAATTACAAAGAGGCACAAAAGTATTTAAATTTATTATCAGAAGAGATGGATGCTGATAATAACCAGACATCATTTGGAAAAATGATGTCTGAACTAAATAAAACTATGGATAATGTTTTTTCAGGTATATCTATGAAAGCTACGACAGTTCTTTCTGATCCTGATAAAACAATTAAACCGACTTTCAATATTACAATGCTTAGTAATATTGAAACATCAGTTGAGCACCAAGGAACTGGAGTTATTCGATCTGCTGTCTTTGCATTATTAAAATATAAAGCGGAGAGAGATTTACGAAAAATTGAATCTGATAGAAATCTAGTAATTTGTTTTGAAGAACCCGAAATATATCTTCATCCAAATGCTGCAAATCAGATGAGAGATACAATATATGATTTAGCTTGTTCCGGTAGTAACCAAATAATTTGTACAACCCATTCGCCATATATGATTGATTTAAGTAGAAAGGCAGGGCAGGTTTTAAATTACCTATCAATTAATCTTGGCGAAATTAGTATTATAAAAAATATTGCATTTAATCATGAACAAGCATTTAAAGAATTGCAGACAGAAGATAGAAGTTACGTAAAAATGCTACTAAAAATGGATGATTACTTGTCAAGAGTATTCTTTGCTAAAAAGGTATTAATAGTTGAAGGAGATACTGAGGAGCTTGTGCTTAGAGAAACAATATTAGCTGCTCCAGAAGATTTGAGGAAAAAAATCAAGTGTGACTGGCAAATTGTACGTGCAAGAGGGAAACCGGTAATTATTTCTGTAATCAAGTATATGAAATCTATGGGAATTATACCTTATGTTATGCATGATAGAGATGCAGGAACACCTGGAGCAACGAAATATAATGTCCCTATTAGAGAAGCTTTAGATTGTGATTCACAATTATTTGTTTTAGAGGAATGTATTGAAAATGTTTTAGGATATACAGCTCCTAGTAGTGAAAAACCTTATAGTGCCTTTAAATATATACAGGATAATTGGATAACAGAAGATAGTTACGATTATGATAAAGTTTCAAAAGATTGGAGGAATATTTTTGAGGAAATATTTAAAGATTGATTAAATGCTAAAATATTTTCTGCTATGAAAATCAACTTTTTAAATGTGTCTATGAATATGTTCATTAGAAAGCAGGTTACTACATGACAGATTCTGTAAGTTCGAACCGACTTGAGAAGTACAATATTGCAGCCTTCTTCTCAGGTGTTGGAGGAATTGAGTTGGGATTTGAACAGACCAACGAGTTCAGAGTGGTGTACGCCAATGAATTTGATAAGTATGCGCGTCAGACTTATCAATTAAACCATCCAGATACCTATTTGGATGGTCGTGATATTCACGATGTTCAGCCAGAGGACATTCCAGCTGAGCGCGTGGATGTGATTATGGGAGGTTTCCCTTGTCAGGCCTTTAGCATTGCGGGTTATCGCAAGGGATTTGATGATGATCGTGGGGATCTTTTCTTCGAATTGCTTCGCATGATTGATGGATGCAAACCTCGTGCCATTTTCATCGAAAATGTCAAGAACATGGTCGGTCATGACCATGGTAATACCTTCAAGGTTATTCGTGAAGCCTTGACTGAGAACAACTACTTTATTAAGTGGAAGGTTCTCAACGGGAAAGACTATGGGAATATCCCACAAAACCGTGAACGAATCTACATCGTTGGTTTTGATACTAAGGAAGCTTATGATTTGTTTGAATTTCCAGAGGAAATTAAGCTGACTACGAGTCTTCAGGATGTGATTAACTTTGATGATAAGCTAGACGAGGTCTACTACTACCGTGAAGGCAAGCAGAATTTCTACGACCAGTTGAAGTTTGAAGTTACCAGTCAAGACACCGTTTACCAATGGCGCCGTCAGTATGTCCGTGAAAATAAAAACGGCGTTGTTCCTACCTTGACAGCCAATATGGGAACAGGTGGACACAACGTTCCATTGATTTTGACAGACAGCGGTGAGATTCGCAAGTTGACACCGAAAGAAACCTTTAATGTTCAAGGCTATCCTAAATCCTTTAAAATCCCAGAAGGAGTTTCCAATGGTCAGCTATACAAGCAGGCTGGAAATAGCGTAGTCGTTCCCGTGATTAAACGCATCGCGAAAAATGTTGCCAAGGCCTTGAATGACAGCCAAGGGCAATCTCAACTTAACCGCTCAGGAAAATTCGCTATTATCTACACCAAGATGAATGGACAATTTGAAGGGCAATCCTATGTCAAGGACTTTGTAGATAGCTATGATCAAGCTCTTGAAAAAATCCAATCTTATGATGATGGTCTAGCCCTTCTGTCTGGTGAAGATTATTTAAAATTGGTTAAAAAACGAGGCAATCTTGAATTTTACAGTATTAATTAACGAATATATAAAGAGGATTAGTGAAAAACTAATCTTCTTTTGATATACTGAAAATAGAAAAGAGGGTGCTTATGTGGGAATATCTAAAGTCTGAACAAAAAGAAAAATACAAAACCTTAATTACCAACTTCGCTAGCTTGAGCCAAGCTTTCTCTCAAAAGGCTGAGTCCGAAGATGAGGGACAAACAGAGAATTATGTTGCTCCGATTGTTAATTCTAAATTTCAAGAAACAGTCTTCCAGAAGGCTTTTAATGCGGTTGGGGAAGATATTGCAAATACCTCCTATGATGCCTCTGTCGTTGTGGATGAAAATCATAAATACCTAGTGGGTATTAAGTCTTTTGGGATTAATTCTGGAGACCAAAAGATCGCTCAGTTTAAGAAGGATTCTCAAGATTGGACGGACTTGTTGGGTGATATCAAATTCCATGCAGATATCTCAGCAGATAAAGAAACGGCAGACAAGCAAAACTATCAACGCTATGAAGAGTTGGCACGAAAGATTGCGTCCTTAAGAAATCAGAGAATCGAATCTTCTAAGGCACAAATCAAGGGATTTAGTTCGGACTCGGTCAATGTTGAAGCAGTTTATCACGTTCTGATGCCAACACCAAAGGGAGAAAATCCTAAGATTTTTGTCGGTGAAACATCTTATTTGCCAGTTGATATTGATAATCTGGTCATTGAAGGATCAACTACCAAAAACAATCCAACCAATTTTCGATTTACGGATGGGCAACACCACTACAAGTACACGGCAGCTGACAGTCAGCTCCACATGACTTTTAATAATAAAGACATTGTGGTAGATACTTGGGATGTCCATTATATCGAAGATCCTTTTTCGCTATTTGAAAATCTTCATTTACTGACAGCTGAAAAGGATAAAACTGAGATCTTAGAAACAGTGTCTTGGGCTATTACAGATAAACATGGAAATGTGGAAGAAAACTCTGGTTTCAATGCCTTTAACGGTGGATCAAAACTAGCCAAAAAAGATCGTTTACCACGGATTTTAAAGATTCAGAATAAATTCAAGGACAATTTAGCTCCTGAAGAACTAGCTTTTGTGACTTTCTCCCTAGAAGAAATTCTCTTGAAAAAGTGGACCAGTAAGGAAGAAAAAGTTCAGATGAAGGCGATTCGTGAGGACTTGATTCACTTTGCCCATAATACTGGCAATGAAAAACTCATTAAAGAAATTGAACAGCTAGTTTATCGTCCAGTTAGCGAAGTTTACATCCCGCTACCTGATTCCAAAAACTTCCATGACGAAAGGCCCGACTTCTTTGGTTCTGGATTTGGAACTTTTGAACCTGGGACTAAAAAACTAGCTCTATCCAAAGAGGAAAGAACCTTTAAACTACGCTTTTTATCTTCTGGTGATGTTATTAATGCCTATATAAATCAAGAAGCTGGTAAGGCAATTCAGTCAACCGATAAGCAAGAAATTCTTGGCAATTGGATCTTACGTGGCGTTTTCCAGTTGAAGGAACGAGAAGTCTTGACAGGTCAACGACTCAATGAACTGGAAATCAACGGTATTCGTTTGACTAAGTTTAAAAATGGAGAAATCGGTATTGAATTCATCTGGATTGATATTGAAAATCCACCTAGCGATGCCATCGGCTGGGTAGCAAAGAAATAAAAATCCGTTTTAGACTAATTTCCACTTTGGTCAGTCAAGTGGAAGTTACTTTGAGAAGTTACCCCGCTTAGAAGATTTGTATTAGTTCTCCCCCTTAACCTTTGACTATTCTGCAAAATTATCGTAAAATAAAGAGTAAATGATAAAATGAGGTCAGAGTCTGTTTGCTCTGGCGATAGTAGTATAAATGAGGAGAAACGCTTTGGAATTAGAAGTATTTGCTGGGCAAGAAAAAAGTGAACTATCTATGATTGAGGTAGCGCGTGCTATCTTGGAACTTCGTGGTCGCGATCACGAGATGCATTTTAGCGATCTTGTAAACGAAATTCAAAATTACCTTGGAACATCAAACAGCGATATCCGCGAAGCTTTGCCTTTGTTCTACACAGAGTTGAACTTTGACGGTAGCTTCATCTCACTTGGAGACAACAAATGGGGTCTTCGTTCATGGTATGGTGTGGACGAAATCGACGAAGAGATCATCGCTCTTGAAGAAAATGATGACGATGAAGTAGCACCAAAAGCTAAGAAAAAACGTGTCAATGCCTTCATGGATGGCGATTCAGATGCTATTGACTACAATGCAGATGATCCAGAAGACGAAGATGCATACGAAGCAGATCCTGCTCTTTCATACGATGATGAAAATCCAGATGATGAGAAAAATGAAGTGGAAGCTTACGATGCAGAAATCAACGAAATCGCTCCTGATGATTTGGGTGAAGACGTGGATCTCAATGAAGAAGATGACGAGTTTTCAGACGATGATTCTGAAAACACCGAGGAATAAAATTTAGCTATTGACAATTATCCTATTTTTAGGTATCATATTGTTCGGGCACCTCTTTTAGAGGTCGGGGCTCCCTAGTTCTTAGGGAGCTATTTTTGTTTTTTCAAGAAGTTATCTTCTTGTATTTTATACTCAATGAAAATCAAAGAGCAAACTAGGAAACTAGCCGCAGGCTGTACTTGCGTACGGCAAGGCGACGTTGACGCAGTTTGAATTTGATTTTCGAAGAGTATTAGTTGTGAATCTGGTTCAGTAGTCCCAGATTATTCTTATTAGTAGGGTCTTGTTTTCTATGTCCCCTCGTAGTTAACAAGGCCTTGAGCATTTTAGAAAGAGGAATTTATGTCTACGAAATATATTTTTGTAACTGGTGGTGTGGTGTCGTCTATTGGGAAAGGGATTGTGGCAGCAAGTCTGGGCCGTCTCTTGAAAAATCGTGGTCTAAAAGTAACCATTCAAAAGTTTGACCCTTATATCAATATCGATCCGGGAACTATGAGTCCTTACCAGCACGGGGAAGTTTTTGTGACAGATGATGGAGCTGAGACAGATTTGGACTTGGGCCACTATGAACGTTTTATCGATATCAATCTTAACAAATATTCCAACGTGACAACTGGTAAAATTTACAGTGAAGTTCTTCGTAAGGAACGTCGTGGAGAATACCTTGGGGCAACTGTTCAGGTCATTCCTCATATCACAGATGCTTTGAAAGAAAAAATCAAGCGTGCCGCTCTAACGACCGACTCTGATGTCATTATCACAGAGGTTGGTGGAACAGTAGGAGATATCGAGTCCTTGCCATTCTTAGAGGCCCTTCGTCAGATGAAGGCAGATGTGGGTGCGGATAATGTTATGTACATCCATACAACTTTGCTTCCATATCTCAAGGCCGCTGGTGAAATGAAAACTAAACCAACTCAACACTCTGTAAAAGAATTGCGTGGATTGGGAATCCAACCAAATATGTTGGTTATTCGTACAGAAGAGCCAGCTGGTCAGGGAATTAAAAACAAACTAGCTCAGTTCTGTGATGTGGCACCAGAAGCCGTTATCGAATCGTTGGATGTTGAGCACATCTACCAAATTCCATTGAACTTGCAGGCTCAAGGTATGGACCAAATTGTCTGTGACCATTTGAAATTAGATGCACCAGTAGCAGATATGACAGAGTGGTCAGCCATGGTGGACAAGGTCATGAACCTCAAGAAACAAGTCAAGATTTCCCTTGTCGGTAAGTATGTAGAGTTGCAAGATGCCTACATTTCTGTGGTTGAAGCCTTGAAACACTCTGGTTATGCCAACGACGCAGAAGTTAAAATCAATTGGATCAATGCCAATGATGTGACAGCAGAGAATGTGGCAGAGCTTTTGTCTGATGCAGATGGAATCATCGTACCAGGTGGTTTTGGCCAACGTGGTACGGAAGGGAAAATCCAAGCCATCCGCTATGCGCGTGAGAATGATGTTCCGATGTTGGGTGTCTGCTTGGGAATGCAGTTGACTTGTATCGAGTTTGCTCGTCACGTTTTAGGGCTTGAAGGTGCTAATTCTGCAGAGCTTGCACCAGAAACAAAATACCCTATCATTGATATCATGCGTGATCAGATTGACGTTGAGGATATGGGGGGAACCCTTCGTTTGGGACTTTACCCATCTAAGTTGAAACGTGGTTCTAAGGCAGCAGCTGCTTATCACAATCAAGAAGTGGTGCAACGCCGTCACCGTCACCGCTATGAGTTTAACAATGCCTTCCGTGAGCAGTTTGAAGCAGCAGGTTTTGTCTTCTCAGGAGTTTCTCCAGACAATCGTTTGGTAGAAATTGTGGAAATTCCTGAAAATAAATTCTTTGTAGCGTGTCAGTATCACCCTGAACTGTCAAGCCGTCCAAATCGTCCAGAAGAACTCTACACTGCCTTTGTCACTGCAGCAGTTGAGAACAGCAATTAGCCAAATCAGAACCTTTGAGAAGAATCTCAGAGGTTTTTTACTTGCATATTTAGGATATGATTTGCAAAATAAAAATATAGTGATATAATTAACATAAAAAATTCTAAGGAGGATCTACGATGAAAAAAATCACACTATTTAGTTTGTCTCTAGCTGGTCTAGCTTTACTGGCTTTTCCACATTCAGGGCAGGCATTTGAGCTTAAAGAAGAATGGGTTGTTAAGTGTGGAGTACAGTATCAAGATGGCAAGATTTTTCGATTCAACAATGGTCATGAAGTGGATATCAAAGTCTTGGATTTGCCAAAAACCGAGAAAATCGAGTGGACAGTTAGTCTCAATGGTCAAGATCAGACTGTCAATTTCCTAGGTCAAGAAAAGGACAAGTCTATGATTGGTATAGAAGGGCGTTACCTGAATTTCTATGTTCCATATGGCTATAGAGGAGATATCAAGGTAGAAGCCAAGAGCGGAAACGAAGTGAAGATCTGGTCAACGAAAGTTGTGGATGATATTCATAATGATAGTGGAAAGAGAGGTTACTATCGTATTGAAGAATCAAATAATCAATACACTTACATCGATGCTAAATGGGATTATCAAACCAAGACTTACACTGCCACTTTACCAGAGACTGTCAATGGTCAAAAAGTCTTTGCTTGGGCAGACTATGGCAATGGCGAGTTGAAACTTGAAAAACTAAAATCTATCAGTCATAAATATGATGGAGGATCTTTCAAAGAACTTTATCCGATTGTAAAAGCAGAAAGTTGGCTAAAATCAAACCAAAACTGGTACTATCAAAAACAAGGCCAACTAGTTCAAAATGCTTGGGTTAAGGACAAGGGAACTTGGTACTTTATGAATGATAACGGAGTCATGTTCAATCAAACTTGGCTCTATCAAGGTAGCAACTGGTATGCCTTTAAATCATCAGGAGCTATGATTGCGAGTGATTGGCTTTACGACCAAGGCAAGTGGTACTATTTATCAACTTCAGGAGCTATGAAAGCAAGCGCTTGGATTTATGACAAGGGAGAATGGTATTATGTAAGTTCTTCTGGTGCCATGCTAGCGAATGATTGGGTCAAAGATAATGGCAAGTGGTATTATCTGGCTTCATCAGGTAATATGCTTCGCAATACCTACACACCTGATGGTTACTACGTTGGTAACTCAGGCGCTTGGCAATAAGAATAATACTCTTCGAAAATCTCTTCAAACCACGTCAGTTCTATCCACAACCTCAAAACGCTGTTTTGAGCTGACTTCGTCAGTTCTATCTACAACCTCAAAGCAGTGATTTGAGCAGCCTGCGGTTAGCTTCCTAGTTTGCTCTTTGATTTTCATTGAGTATAAGAAGTCCTTTTCCTTAATGGCAGAGGCTTTTTACTTGCTTTTCTGCTGCTTCCTCATTTGTCCTAAAGCCTTTTTTGTGTTAAAATGAATGGTATGAAAGCTAAAAAAATGTGGATGGCAGGTCTGGCTCTGCTTGGTATTGGGAGCCTTGCCCTTGCTACGAAAAAAGTTGCAGATGACCATAAGCTCATGAAGACTCAGGAAGAGTTGACAGCGATTGTACGAGACCATTTTTCAGACATGGGGGAAATTGCGACTCTCTATGTTCAAGTCTATGAAAGCAGTCTAGAGAGCTTGGTTGGTGGCGTCATTTTTGAGGATGGCCGTCATTATACCTTTGTCTATGAAAATGAAGACCTAGTCTATGAGGAGGAAGTCATATGATACAACCAGCAAGTTTAGAAGAATTAGCATCTTTAGTAGAAAAAGATGGCAAGAAGGTCTTTCTTTTTGTAGCAGACTGGTGTGGCGATTGTCGTTATATCTATCCTGCCTTACCAGAAATTGAGGAGACCAATCCAGAGTTCACCTTTATTCGAGTGGATCGAGATCAGTATATGGATCTAGCCAAACTCTGGGATGTTTACGGAATTCCTAGCCTTGTTGTTCTAGAAAAAGACAAGGAAATTGGTCGTTTTGTTAATCGCGACCGTAAAAGCAAGCAACAAATTAATGACTTTTTAGCAGGTTTGAAATAGGAGAAAAAGGAAACAATGATTTTTACATATAACAAAGAACATGTCGGCGATGTCCTTATGGTCATCGCGAAAAATAGCGGAGATGCCAAACTAGATGTGGAGCGCAAAGGCAAGGTAGCTCGTGTTTTCCTCAAAGATAATGGGGAAACAGTGGCGTGGAATATTTTCGAAGTTTCAAGTTTGTTTGAAATTGAAGAGCGCGGTCAAGTCTTTTTGTCTGATGAACAAGTAGCTCGTTTGAACCAAGAATTGCAGGCGGAAGGTTTTAAAGAAGAAATTGTCAATGACAAGGAACCTAAGTTTGTTGTTGGTGAAATTGTCGAGATGGTAGCCCATCCTGATAGTGACCACCTTAACATCTGCCAAGTTGCAGTCGCGAGTGACAAGACAGTGCAAATCGTTGCAGGGGCTCCCAATGCGCGTGTCGGGTTGAAAACCATTGTAGCTCTTCCAGGAGCAATGATGCCCAAAGGGAATCTCATTTTCCCAGGTGAGCTTCGTGGTGAAAAGAGTTTTGGCATGATGTGTAGTCCTCGTGAACTTGCCTTGCCAAATGCTCCGCAAAAGCGTGGTATTATTGAATTATCAGAAGACCAAGTTGTTGGAACTCCATTTGATCCAGCTAAACACTGGACTACCTAGGAAGTTGTCAGTATCTGATAGACCAGCTAGAAGGAAATAAGATGACAAAAAATGTTGTGATTACAGGGGCGACATCAGGAATCGGTGAAGCGATTGCGCGTGCTTATCTGGAGCAGGGTGAGAATATCGTTTTAACAGGTCGACGGACAGATAGACTAGAAGCCCTTAAGTCGGAGTTTGCAGAAGCCTTCCCAAATCAGACAGTTTGGACTTTTTCGCTAGATGTCACAGATATGACCATGGTAAAGACTGTCTGCTCTGATATTCTAGAAACGATAGGTCAGATTGATATTCTGGTCAATAACGCAGGTTTGGCTCTTGGCTTGGCTCCATATCAAAACTATGAAGAGTTGGATATGCTGACCATGTTGGATACCAATGTCAAAGGTTTGATGGCAGTCACTCGCTGTTTCTTGCCAGCAATGGTAAAAGCTAATCAAGGACATATCATCAATATGGGGTCAACCGCAGGAATCTACGCCTATGCGGGTGCCGCTGTTTACTCAGCTACCAAGGCAGCGGTTAAGACCTTTTCGGATGGACTGCGAATTGATACCATCGCAACGGATATCAAGGTTACAACCATTCAGCCTGGGATTGTCGAAACAGATTTTTCGACGGTACGTTTTCACGGTGATAAAGAACGAGCTGCGTCCGTTTACCAAGGAATCGAAGCTTTGCAAGCTCAGGATATTGCAGACACAGTAGTCTATGTGACCAGTCAACCTCGTCGTGTGCAGATTACAGATATGACCATCATGGCCAATCAACAGGCGACAGGTTTCATGGTTCATAAAAAATAAAAAATTTTCTCGAAAAGTTACAAATTTCTGTAACTTTTTTTGATTTCCTACGAATAGATAAGTAGGAGGAAGAAAATATGTATAATAAAGTTATCTTGATTGGACGTTTAACGTCTACACCAGAATTGCACAAAACCAACAATGACAAGTCAGTAGCGCGTGCAACCATTGCTGTGAATCGTCGTTACAAAGACCAAAATGGGGAGCGCGAAGCTGACTTTGTCAATATGGTTCTATGGGGCAGACTAGCAGAAAGCTTGGCCAGCTACGCAACTAAAGGTAGTCTTATCTCTGTGGATGGAGAACTTCGTACCCGTCGCTTTGAGAAAAATGGTCAAATGAATTATGTGACTGAAGTACTTGTCACAGGATTCCAACTTTTGGAAAGTCGTGCTCAACGTGCCATTCGTGAAAATAATGCAGGACAGGATTTGGCAGATTTGGTTTTGGAAGAGGAGGAATTACCATTTTAAACATAAAAAAGTCTGAGTTGGTCTCAGGCTTTTTATCTTGAGAAAGTCAGACTTTTTTCTTGACTATTTCTGACCAAGTGATACAATAGAATTATGAATTAGCACTCAAGTGTAAAGAGTGCTAATGATATCTATCTCATTATGGAGGAAATCAGATGTTGAAACCATTAGGGGACCGTGTGGTCTTAAAAGTAGAAGAAAAAGAACAAACTGTTGGAGGTTTTGTCCTCGCAGGTTCAGCCCAAGAAAAAACCAAAACAGCTCAAGTTGTGGCTACTGGACAAGGTGTTCGTACCTTGAACGGTGACTTGGTTGCTCCAAGTGTTAAAGCTGGAGACCGTGTCTTGGTTGAAGCTCACGCAGGTCTTGATGTCAAAGATGGCGATGAAAAGTACATCATCGTAGGCGAAGCTAACATCTTGGCTATCATTGAAAAATAGAAGGAGAAAGTAAGTATGTCAAAAGAAATTAAATTTTCATCTGATGCTCGTTCAGCTATGGTCCGTGGTGTCGATATCCTTGCAGACACTGTTAAAGTAACCTTGGGACCAAAAGGTCGTAACGTTGTGTTGGAAAAATCATTTGGCTCACCCTTGATTACCAATGACGGTGTGACCATTGCCAAAGAAATCGAATTGGAAGACCACTTTGAAAATATGGGTGCCAAATTGGTATCAGAAGTAGCTTCAAAAACCAATGATATCGCAGGTGACGGAACGACAACTGCAACTGTCTTGACACAAGCAATCGTCCGTGAAGGAATCAAAAACGTCACAGCAGGTGCAAATCCAATCGGCATTCGTCGTGGGATTGAAACAGCAGTTGCCGCTGCAGTAGAAGCCTTGAAAAACAACGCCATCCCTGTTGCCAACAAAGAAGCCATCGCTCAGGTTGCTGCCGTATCTTCTCGTTCTGAAAAAGTCGGTGAGTACATCTCTGAAGCTATGGAGAAAGTTGGTAAAGACGGTGTCATCACAATTGAAGAGTCACGTGGTATGGAAACAGAACTTGAAGTTGTTGAAGGAATGCAGTTCGACCGCGGTTACCTTTCACAGTACATGGTGACAGATAGTGAAAAGATGGTGGCTGACCTTGAAAATCCATACATTTTGATTACCGATAAGAAGATTTCAAATATCCAAGAAATCTTGCCACTACTAGAGAGCATTCTTCAAAGCAATCGTCCTCTCTTGATTATTGCAGATGATGTGGATGGTGAGGCTCTTCCGACTCTTGTTTTGAACAAGATTCGTGGAACCTTCAACGTAGTAGCAGTTAAGGCACCTGGTTTTGGTGACCGTCGCAAAGCCATGCTCGAAGATATCGCCATCTTGACAGGTGGAACAGTTATCACAGAAGACCTTGGTCTTGAGTTGAAAGATGCGACAATTGAAGCTCTTGGTCAAGCAGCGAGAGTAACTGTGGACAAAGATAGCACGGTTATCGTAGAAGGTGCGGGAAATCCTGAAGCCATTTCTCACCGTGTTGCAGTTATCAAGTCTCAAATCGAAACTACAACTTCTGAATTTGACCGTGAAAAATTGCAAGAACGCTTGGCCAAATTGTCAGGTGGTGTAGCGGTTATTAAGGTCGGAGCCGCTACTGAAACTGAGTTGAAAGAAATGAAACTTCGCATCGAAGATGCTCTCAACGCTACTCGTGCAGCTGTTGAAGAAGGAATCGTTGCAGGTGGTGGAACAGCCCTTGTAAATGTTATCCCAGCCGTGGCTGATTTGGAATTGACAGGAGATGAAGCGACAGGTCGCAATATTGTTCTCCGTGCCTTGGAAGAACCTGTTCGTCAAATCGCCCACAATGCAGGATTTGAAGGATCTATCGTTATCGATCGTTTGAAAAATGCTGAAGTTGGTACAGGATTCAACGCAGCAACTGGTGAGTGGGTCAATATGATTGATCAAGGGATTATCGATCCAGTTAAGGTTAGTCGCTCAGCCCTACAAAATGCAGCATCTGTAGCCAGCTTGATTTTGACTACAGAAGCAGTCGTAGCCAATAAACCAGAACCAGTAGCCCCAGCTCCAGCAATGGATCCAAGTATGATGGGTGGGATGATGTAAGCTTTCTATAGAAAACAACTTATAAAAAACACAAAAGGAGGGAATGGCTATTCCTCCTTTTTATGATATTCACTTCTAAATTGATTTGAGCTCTCCTAACTTATATGATAAAATAAGACTAGAAAAAGGAGAAGAACATGATCGATGTAGAAGAAATTCTGAGCAAGATGAACCCCAATCAGAAGATTAATTATGACCGTGTCATGCAGAAGATGGTACAAGTATGGGAGAAAAATGAGCAACGGCCAACCATTCTCATGCATGTTTGCTGTGCCCCGTGCAGTACCTATACTCTAGAATATTTGACTAAGTATGCAGACGTGACCATCTATTTTGCCAATTCTAATATCCATCCCAAGGCAGAATACCATAAGCGGGCCTATGTCACCAAGAAATTTGTTAGTGATTTTAATGAGCGAACTGGCAATAACGTTCAATACCTAGAAGCCCCTTATGAACCTAACGAATATCGTAAACTGGTTCGAGGTTTGGAAGAAGAGCCGGAAGGTGGCGACCGTTGCAAGGTTTGTTTTGACTACCGACTAGATAAGACAGCGCAAGTGGCTATGGATCTTGGCTTTGACTACTTCGGTTCGGCTTTAACCATCAGTCCTCATAAGAATTCTCAAACCATTAACAGTATTGGAATCGACGTGCAAAAGATTTACACCACCCACTATCTTCCAAGTGATTTCAAGAAAAATCAAGGCTACAAACGTTCAGTAGAGATGTGTGAAGAGTATGATATCTATCGTCAATGTTATTGTGGATGTGTCTATGCAGCACAAGCCCAGAATATTGACCTAGTTCAGGTTAAGAAAGATGCCACGGCGTTCTTGCTGGATAAGGATGTTGAAAAAGACTATTCCCACATCAAATTTACAGTTACAAAATTAGATATATAGAAATCACCCCAGCTGTAAAGCTGGTTTTTTCAAATAAAAAAACCAGGGCATTCACCCTAGTTTGACAACTTTACCGATTCTTTAGTTCTACATAGCGCTTGTACCAAATGTTTACATAGGCTTCTGAGAAAGGACCACGTCCATTGTTAATCCAATCAACAAGAATTTTGACATGTTCTTTTAAAATATAGTCTAAGTCATCAGAATAATTCATTTTGCGTTTGTGACGCTCATACTCCTCAACGTCCAAGAGACGTTTTTCCCCATCTGTAAAAATTTTAACATCCAAATCGTAATCAATATACTTCAGTGCTTCTTCATCCAGATAGTAGGGGCTAGCCATATTGCAATAGTAGGAAATTCCGTTATCACGAATCATGGCAATGATATTAAACCAATATTTCTTGTGAAAGTAAACAATAGCCGGTTCTCGAGTGACCCAACGACGACCATCACTTTCGGTAACCAGTGTATGATCGTTGACACCAATAATGGCGTTTTCTGTTGTTTTTAGTACCATGGTGTCCCGCCAAGTTCGGTGGAGACTCCCATCATGCTTATAACTTTGAATTGTAATAAAGTCGCCTTCTTTTGGAAGCTTCATAACTAACCAACTTTCTACAATTTATAAGTTTATCGTTTACTATTGTACCATAAAATTACCTAAAATCTGTGAATTTTACATGAAAATATTAAAGATATTCTCTGAGAGCGCTTGCTATATCCGAAAAATCGTAGCCTTTTCGTGCTAAAACTTGAGTTAAACGCTGTTTAAGTTCGTATCCTTCATATTTTCGGGCATACTTAGAATATTGCTTATCAAGTTCCCTGAAGATGAGTTCCTGAGTCGTTTCTTGGTCAACTTGACTATCCAACTGGTCAAAGGCACTTTTAGCATCAGAATAGGAAAACCCCTTGTTGGTCAGATTTTGGATTATCTTATCTTGCAAGGCACGAGCTGGAAGTTTTCCCTCATATTTTTTCAATAGTTTATTAGCTACACGTTGAGCAACTTCAGAAAAATCAAATTCTTTCAAGTTCTCTTCTATAGTAGATTTTGAAATCCCTTTTTGAGCTAGTTTCTGAGTCAGTACATAAGGACCCTTGTCTCCTGAAAGTTGATTGGCATTGATGATAGCATAAGCGTACTGAGCATCATTAATCCACTTATCTTCTTTAAGATTAATAATGACTTGAGAAACGATGTTTTCATCAATATCGTATTTTTTCAGATATTCTCTGACCTCTTTTTCAGTACGTGCTTTAAAGGATAGGTGGTAGAGGGCTAGATTCTTACCGTAAGAAAATTGGGCAAAGTCCTGAATATCTTTCAATTCTTCTTCACTTATCACCTTATCTCTTGATAACATAAAACGAACAATAGTATCTTCAGTAATGTAGCATTTGTCGCCATTATCAAGCTCCATCAGATAGAGTCTTTTTTTCTTTTCAAGTTTTGTGATTTTCATAGTTCTATTATAACTCAAAATGTGATAAGATAGGGGTATGAATCTGAAAGTGAAACAAAAAATACCATTAAAAATTAAGCGCATGGGAATTAATGGTGAGGGAATCGGCTTTTATCAAAAAACATTAGTCTTTGTGCCTGGTGCTCTCAAAGGAGAAGATATCTATTGTCAGATTACTTCTATTAAACGTAACTTTGTAGAGGCAAAACTACTGAAGGTCAACAAGAAGTCTAAATTCCGTGTTGTGCCTGCTTGTACTATTTACAATGAATGCGGAGGCTGCCAAATCATGCACCTGCATTATGATAAGCAGCTGGAGTTCAAGACGGACTTACTTCACCAAGCGCTAAAAAAATTTGCCCCTGCAGGATATGAAAACTATGAAATCCGCCCGACGATTGGAATGCAGGAACCCAAGTACTATCGTGCTAAGTTACAATTTCAGACTCGAAAATTTAAAAATCAGGTCAAGGCAGGTCTGTATGCACAAAACTCTCACTATTTAGTAGAGTTGAAAGACTGCCTGGTACAAGACAAGGAAACCCAAGTGATTGCTAATCGTCTAGCAGAATTACTTACTTATCACCAGATTCCAATCACGGATGAGAGAAAAGTTCTAGGTGTTAGAACGATAATGGTCCGACGAGCAAGAAAGACTGGACAGGTTCAGATTATTATTGTTACAAACCGTCAGCTTAATTTAACCCAACTAGTAAAAGACTTAGTTAAAGATTTTCCAGAAGTTGTGACAGTGGCTGTGAATACAAATACAGCTAAAACCAGTGAAATTTATGGTGAAAAGACAGAGATTATCTGGGGAGAAGAGAGTATTCAAGAAGGTGTACTCGATTATGAATTTTCACTATCTCCTCGAGCTTTCTATCAACTGAATCCTGAACAAACAGAAGTCCTTTATAGCGAGGCAGTAAAAGCGCTGGATGTTAGTAAAGAAGACCATTTGATTGACGCATATTGTGGAGTTGGAACAATTGGTTTTGCCTTTGCAAAGAAAGTAAAAACACTCAGAGGTATGGATATTATTCCAGAAGCTATTGAAGATGCCAAGCGAAATGCTAAAAGAATGGGATTTGACAATACTCATTATGAAGCTGGAACGGCAGAAGAGATTATTCCTCGCTGGTATAAGGAAGGCTACCGAGCAGATGCTCTGATTGTGGATCCACCACGTACAGGTCTGGATGATAAGTTATTAGATACTATTCTTACCTATGTACCAGAAAAAATGGTCTATATTTCTTGCAATGTTTCGACCTTGGCTCGTGATTTAGTACGTTTAGTAGAAGTCTATGATCTCCATTATATCCAGTCGGTCGATATGTTCCCGCATACAGCTCGAACGGAAGCTGTTGTAAAATTAATAAAAAAAGTTTAAAAAAAGTGTTGACAAAGTTTGAAAAGCCAGTATAATAGTAAGAGTTGAAAACAACTC
>NZ_JAPVZJ010000014.1:0-54152 GCF_041432295.1 Streptococcus sp. 27098_8_109 | reverse complement strand
TATTTTGTCTGAGTTTGGACATAATGAGCAATCACATCTGATGTGTACTGGGCTGTTCCAGGTCCAAATTTGTCAATGTTTTCCTTAAACTCTGGGTTATAAACGTAGCCTTTACCGATATAACCGAATACTTCAATAGTACAATCAAATCCATAAGTACGGATGGCTTGCAAGAGCTTGGCTGCTTGCTCTTGGTTTTCAGTTGCTGTTGCAGGCAAACCAGCTTGAAGATTTTGTGCCAAGGCTCGAAAGACTTGATTGAAGGCAGCCGTAGCTTCGTCTTCGTGACCTTTTTGGCGCTCGAGCGCTTGGTCCATCACATCTTGTCCATACTTCTCTACCGCCTCTTGGTGGTATTTTTGATGGTCTTGATAGTTAAATCCTGCGAATTTCTCTTGAATGCTCATTTCTCTTTCTCCTTTTTGTTCTTGAATGGTTTTTTGCAAGGTGGAAATCAAGGTATCCAGATGTTGCCTTTCTCGAGTCAAATAGTCCAACTGTCTAGTCAAGTGAGGCAATAAATCTGATTTATCTTCCTTTAATAGCTCTGCTATTTTTTCCAAAGAAAAACCTAGGTATTTGTAATAAAGAATAACCTGAAGGCGTTCCAAATCCTCCTGACTGTAGGTTCGATAGCCGTTTTCCGACTTTAAAGGAACCAAGAGCCCTATCTTGTCGTAGTGATGCAGGGTCTTGACAGAGACACCCGAAAGCTGGGCAGCTTCTTTTATATGGTACATGATTTCCTCCTTATACTCAATGAAAATCAAAGAGCAAACTAGGAAGCTAGCCGCAGGCTGTACTTGAGTACGGTAAGGCGACGCTGACGTGGTTTGAATTTGATTTTCGAAGAGTATTACATTGATAGTATAACCCCTCCCCCTAGGTCAGAGTCAAGCGTTTTTGCGAAATTTTTTACTTTATCATAACATGAAAATGGTTTTCTTGACAGACCTTAGAAAACATGATAGGATAGTCAAGTCTATCAATCAAAAGAAAGGCTCATTTTGAGTACTGATGAGGCTATTTGCCAAGGGCAGTAGCTTTTTCTTTTGTAATACTAATTTTAGGAGTTTAACTATGTCTGAAAAATCGCAATGGGGTTCTAAACTGGGCTTTATCCTAGCATCTGCTGGTTCAGCCATCGGACTTGGTGCCGTTTGGAAATTCCCCTACATGACTGCTGCTAATGGTGGAGGAGGCTTTTTACTTGTCTTTCTCATTTCCACTATTTTAATTGGTTTCCCCCTTTTGCTGGCTGAATTTGCTCTCGGCCGAAGTGCTGGTGTCTCAGCAATCAAAACCTTTGGAAAACTCGGCAAGAATAGCAAGTACAACTTTATCGGTTGGATTGGTGCCTTCGCCCTCTTTATCCTCTTATCTTTCTACAGTGTTATTGGAGGATGGATTTTAGTCTATCTAGGCATTGAGTTTGGAAAATTGTTCCAACTTAGCGGAACGGGGGATTATGCTCAGTTATTTACTTCAATCATTTCAAATCCAGCCATTGCCCTAGGAGCTCAAGCAGCCTTTATCCTATTGAATATCTTCATTGTATCACGTGGGGTTCAAAAAGGGATTGAAAGAGCTTCGAAAGTCATGATGCCCCTGCTCTTTATCATCTTTGTCGTCATCATCGGTCGTTCTCTCAGTTTGCCAAATGCCATGGAAGGGGTTCTTTACTTCCTAAAACCAGACTTCTCTAAGCTGACCAGTGCTGGTCTCCTATATGCTCTGGGACAATCTTTCTTTGCCCTCTCACTAGGGGTTACAGCCATGCTGACCTATGCTTCTTACTTGGATAAGAAAACCAATCTGGTTCAGTCAGGGATTTCCATCGTAGCCATGAATATCTCGGTATCCATCATGGCAGGTCTAGCCATTTTCCCAGCCATGTCAGCCTTCAATATCCAGTCTGAAGGGGGACCAAGCTTGCTATTTATCGTCTTGCCTCAGCTCTTTGACAAGATGCCTTTTGGAACCATTTTCTACATCCTCTTCCTCCTGCTCTTCCTCTTTGCGACGGTCACTTCTTCCGTTGTTATGCTGGAAATCAATGTGGGTAATATCACCAATCAGGACAACAGTAAGCGTGCTAAATGGAGTGCTATTTTAGGAATCTTGACCTTTGTCTTTGGAATTCCTTCAGCCCTATCTTACGGTGTTATGGCGGATGTTCATATCTTTGGGAAGACCTTCTTTGATGCTATGGACTTCTTGGTTTCTAATCTCCTCATGCCATTTGGTGCTCTCTGCCTTTCACTCTTTACAGGCTATATTTTTAAGAAGGCTCTTGCCATGGAGGAACTACACCTTGATGAACGAGCATGTAAACAGGGACTTTTCCAGGTCTGGCTCTTCCTTCTTCGTTTTATCATTCCTATCATCATCATCGTGGTCTTTATCGCCCAATTTATGTAATCAAAAAGGACTTGAGTAATGAACTCAGGCCCTTTCTTTTTTATGGATGACTAACAATCAATTCCAAACCTTGCCCTTCCAGAATCCAAGCTTCAACATCACTTGGTAGGATAAAGTGGCTGCCTTTTTGGATTGGATAGTTTTTTCCGTCAACAGTTAGCTGACCTTGACCAGCTAAGACACTGAATAAGGTGTAATCAGCTGTCTTCTCAAAATCAACTTTTCCAGTGATTTTCCACTTGTAAACTACAAAGAAATCATTAGATACAAGGAGAGTGGAACGCAAATCATCTGCTTTAACAGTTACAGGACGGCTATTGGCAGGCTCTCCAATGTTCAAAACATCGATAGATTTTTCAAGGTGAAGTTCACGCAAGTTGCCATTATCATCCTTACGGTCAAAGTCATAGACACGGTAAGTGGTATCGCTAGATTGCTGAGTTTCAAGAATCAAAATTCCTGCTCCGATAGCGTGCATGGTGCCACTTGGTACATAGAAGAAATCTCCAGCCTTTACAGGAACTTTTGTCAACAAGGCATCCCAGTTCTTGTCCTCGATTTGCTGGCGGAGTTCTTCTTTTGACTTGGCATTGTGACCATAGATAATTTCTGAACCTTCATCCGCTGCGATAATGTACCAGCATTCTGTTTTTCCAAGTTCACCTTCATGCTCTAGTCCATAGGCATCGTCTGGGTGAACTTGGACACTGAGCCAGTCGTTGGCATCCAGAATCTTAGTCAAAAGTGGAAATACAGGCTCAGGACGATTGCCAAACAATTCACGATGTTCCGCATACAAAGTAGCGAGGTCTGTTCCCTGGTAGCGTCCATTGGCAACTTTAGAGACTCCATTTGGATGGGCTGAGATGGCCCAATATTCTCCGATTTTTTCACTTGGGATGTCGTAACCAAACTCATCACGTAGCTTGGTTCCACCCCAGATTTTTTCTTGCATAACTGATTGTAAAAATAATGGTTCTGACATGTCGATCTCCTGTCTGATTTTTCTCCCCTCATTATAGCAAAAAGCTCCATCTAATTGAACTCTTTTTCACATATTATAAAGTAGGGAGAAGATTTTATAAAAATAGTGAATAAATGTGATCTACTCAATGATTGCACCATTGCTGGCAATGACATCCTTGTACCAGTAGAAGGATTTCTTCTTGCTACGTTTGAGGCTTCCATGACCAGCATTATCTCGATCCACATAGATAAAGCCATAGCGCTTGTTCATTTCGCCTGTTCCAGCTGAAACCAGATCGATACAGCCCCAAGTCGTATAACCAAGCAAGTCAACTCCATCTTGGTAAATGGCATCTCGCATAGCCTTGATGTGAGCTTCTAAGTAAGCAATCCGATAGTCATCTGCTACATAACCATTTTCATCCGGTGTATCCATAGCACCGAGTCCATTTTCTACGATGAACATAGGCTTTTGGTAACGATCCCAGATGGCATTGAGGGTGATACGAAGACCAAGTGGGTCAATCTGCCACCCCCATTCTGAAGATTCAAGATAAGGATTTTTGAGAGAGGCAAAGATATTTCCAGCAGTTAATTCTTTAACTTCTGGATCACCTGAGGCTACTAGACTTGCATAGTAAGAGAAGGAAACAAAGTCAACAGTATTGTCCTTCAACAACTCTAAATCTTCTGCAGTCATTTGAATCTCGATTCGCTCACGCTCCCACTGCTTCTTGGCGTAGTTTGGGTATTCCCCACGCGCTTGAACATCAATGAAGAAGTAACTCTTGCGGTCTTCCTCCATGGCTGCCCAGTAGTCTCTTGGATGGGCTGTGTTAGGATAGTATTGCCCTGCAGCCAACATACATCCCACCTTATTTTCTGGGTCAATTTCGTGGGCAATCTTTGTCGCAAGAGCTGAAGCTACCAACTCATAGTGTGCAGCCTGATATTTAACCAGTTCTTGATTTTCTCCTTCTTCAAAACAGAGCCCAGCTCCCATAAAGGGGGCATGGAGAATCATGTTGATTTCGTTGAAGGTAAGCCAATATTTGACCAAACCCTTATAGCGGGTAAAGAGTGTGCGACAAAGTTTTTCATAGAAGTCTAACATCCGACGATTGCGCCAACCACCGTACTCTGTAATCAAGTGCATAGGACAGTCGAAATGAGTGATAGTCACCAGAGGTTGGATACCATACTTGTGGCACTCCTTAAATAAATCCTCATAAAAGGCTAGACCAGCTTCATTTGGCACTGTTTCGTCGCCCTTAGGAAAAATCCGAGTCCAAGCAATGGATAGACGATAAGTCTTAAAGCCCATTTCCGCAAAAAGGGCAATATCTTCCTTGTAATGATGGTACATATCAATAGCTTGCTTGGCTGGGTAAAAATAGCCCTCCTCAAACGAAAACATCTTTTTCTGACCTGTGATAATGGCTTCACGATCTGGACCGATGGGGACGACATCCACATTCGCCAATCCACGACCTTCTAAATTATAAGCACCCTCACACTGGTTGGCAGCTGTCGCTCCGCCCCACAAGAAACCATCCGGAAAAGTCAGTTTTTCGGTCATAACTCTACTCACTTTCTTATTTGCTTGTTCATTTACTTATATTATAACTTATTCTGTAAACCTTTTCTTATAAAATACTGTGACATACTGATACTATTCTACTATTTAAGTTTATCAGATTGTTTTTTAAAAAATTATCCTCTAGAAAAAGTAAATAGCCTCCCCTGAAACAAAAAAGAAGACTGAAAACTAGTCTCCTCTGTTCCTTTTAAATCAAAGCTGTAATAACCGTCACTAGGCCAAAAATAATACCTGGTGCATTAGCTGCTGCAAGGGGGATATCTCTTTCTTTTTTGAAAAGACCGTAGTAAACCCAGAGACTACAGTTGATGGCAGCAACCAAGGGCTGGATGAAATTTCCTTTTTGACCAGCCAGATTGTTCATGATTTGTGGGAAGTAAGACACATACATCATAACAGACATAAAGGTCGCTACCCAACCTAAAATTTTCATTTGTTTTTCAGACATTTTCAAAACCTCTTTCATTTTTACTGAATCTTATTTTAAAATATTCTTTCAAAACAATCAAGTCTTTAAAACTTTTGTTATAAAGATATAAACTATCACAATCTTGTTATAAGAAAGAGGGAACAGAAAAAAGACCGAATTGCTCCGTTCTGTTTACTCAATCAAATATTAGAAAATGAATACTCCTTTTCAATGAATCGATTGATTGATGGTAAATAAGCCGTTAGAAATTATTGACAGTATCGAAATTTTCTAGTAAAATGAATTTTGTTAATACCTAAATGGTGTGTAGTTTTCTATCAACATAGTCAGGAGAAAAGGAACTTATGCTAAAAAAATTTAATGAATTGTCACTGAAAGATAAGGCTTATCTAATTGGCGGTTTGAGCTTATTAGTCATTGTGATCTCATTTGGTCTACTCAATCGTCAAACAGTAACTGTCAGTCTTGTCTTTACACAACTATCTGCTCCCTTGATTTTGGTGATTTTTACTTGTCTAGTAATCGGGATCATTGCTGGTAGTGCTATTGGTATTAGCTATCACCATAACAAGACTCAAGATCTGAGAAGCCGCATTGCTGAAGCAGAAGCGACTATCAATATAAAAGACAGGGAGCTTGTCCAGTACGAGGAACAGGTGCAACAATTAAAACAGGAAGCCAAACAATAAGTGTAGAAATCATAACCACCCGTGAAAACGGGTGGTTTTTTGTCTCGCACCTAACGGAGCGAGACGGACTGAAAGTCGCATAAATACAAAAAAGATCGAATTGCTCCGATCTTTTTAAGTTTCACTCCAAGAATGTTTAGATAAAAAATTTGATAATAGAATTACCTACTTCATACGATAAAAATCAATCACTAGACCAGCAGGCCCTTTAACTAATAAGGACTCTGTTCCCCAATCGGTTACAGTTGGTCCGTTTAAAACCTGGATACCAAGTTCTTTCAACCGTTGGTAATTCTGGTCTACATCCTCAACCTCGATATGAAGAATGATTCCTGACTGAAAATCTTCCAAAGGAATCAAATGATTTTGGGACAACATCAGACAGTGACTGCCAATCGTAAACTGAGCAAAACTGTCATCAACATAATCGGGCTTTTTATCCAAAATACGCTCCAAGTCAGCACAGACTTGGGGAACATCTGAAACGATAATATCTAATTGATTTAAATTCATTTACTATCCTCCATAAAAAGACCGGATTGCTCCGATCTTTTTAAGTTTCGCTCTAAGAAAATCAAAGAATAAACAAGGCATCGAACCGCAGGCAGTACTGAAGTACGGCAAGGTGAAGATAACACAGTTTAAATTTGATTTTCGACGAGAGGAATTATTTAATTGCGCGTGATTGCAAACCTTCTTCTTCCAAGAAGAGGCGGAATGGTACGAGTTCTTCTGCTTCGTATTTTTCCTTGAAGTCTTTGATTGCTTCTTCTGAGTGAAGTTTTGGATCCAATTCAAGTACTTCTACTGGAAGTGGACGGTGTGGAGTGATGCGAGCATCGATCACAACAGTTTTACCTTCTTTGTTGAGTTTAACAGCTTCTGCAACAACTGCATCGATGTCTTCGATACGGTCAACTGTAAATCCTACAGCACCTTGAGCTTCAGCGATTTTCGCATAGTCAGCATTAGGGAAGTCACAACCAAACAAGTGTTTGTTTGTGTCTTCGTATTTGTCCTTGATGAAGGCATATTTACCATTTGAGAAGACAACGTTGATAACTGGAAGGTCGTATTGAACGTTTGTGATAACGTCTGGGTAGCACATGTTGAATGCACCGTCACCCATGATGTTCCATACTTGGCGATCTGGATTGTCTTTCTTAGCAGCGATACCACCAGGAAGGGCAATACCCATTGTCGCAAAGAGTGGAGATGTACGCCACATGTTCTTAGGTGTCATGTGAAGGTGACGAGTAGATGTTTGAGTAGTGTCACCTACGTCGATTGAGTAGATAGCGTCTTGATCAGCATGTTTGTTGATTGCATTGTAAACTTGATACAATTGCAATTCACCCTCAGTTTTACCTTCGATTTTGTTCATGTAATCACGCCAGTTTTGGTTGTTCTTAACGTTTGCACGCCACCATGGAGTAGATTCAACTGGGTTCACTTTGTCAAGGATAGCTTTAGCTGCTTGACCTGCATCACCAAGGATTGAAGCGTCTAGGGCATGACGTTTACCAAGTTTGTAAGGGTCGATATCCACTTGGATGAATTTTTCAGTATTCTTGAATGCTTGGTAAACTTCAGCAAATGGGAAGTTTGAACCAAGGAAAAGAACTGTGTCTGCTTCAAAGACCACTTCGTTGGCTGGCTTCCAACCAACACGGTAAGCAGAACCTGTCAAACCTTCATAGTTCCATTCAAAGGCTTCAAAGTTTTTACCAGTTGTGATGATTGGTGCTTTGATTTTACGTGACAATTCAGTAATCACTTCACCAGCTTTAACACCACCGTAACCAGCATAGATAACTGGACGTTCAGCATTGTTCAAGATTTCAACAGCTTTGTCGATTTCAACTTCGTTCAAAGCAGGAGCGATGAATGAACGTTCGTATGAACCTGAACCGTAGTATGAATTTTCGTCGATTTCTTGGAAACCGAAGTTTACTGGAATTTCAACAACAGCTGGACCTTTTTTAGAAACTGCAGCACGGCAAGCTTCATCAATTACTTTTGGCAATTGCTCAGCGTAAGCTACACGTTTGTTGTATACAGCGATACCGTTGTACATTGGGTTTTGGTTCAATTCTTGGAAAGCATCCATGTTGAGTTCGTTAACTGGACGTGATCCAAGAATTGCTAGGAATGGAGTGTTATCCATAGCTGCATCGTAAACACCGTTAATCAAGTGAGTCGCACCTGGACCACCTGAACCAACTGCAACCCCGATTGAGCCGCCGAATTTAGCTTGCATAACCGCTGCAAGAGCACCTGTTTCTTCGTGACGAACTTGCAAGAAGCGGATATCTTTGTCTTCAGCCAAAGCATCCATCAATGAGCTGAGTGTTCCTGATGGGATACCGTAGATTGTGTCTACGCCCCATGTTTTCAATACATTAAGCATTGCTGCAGATGCAGTAATTTTCCCTTGAGTCATAATGATAACTCTCCTTCAAATATTTTTAAATCTACTAAAAAAGGTTTCATATAGTTTTTGAAAACGTTTCAGTAAATTTTTACAATACTAATTTATCACATTTATTTTGACTTTACTAAGAATCTGCTCAGAAGTTTTTATTCTCTATTACAGTACAGTTTGAAAACGTTTTTAGCTTCTGTTTTATAATACTCAATGAAAATCACAGAGCAAACTAGGAAGCTCGCCACAGGTTGCTCAAAGCACAGCTTTGAGGTTGCAGACAAAGCTGACGTGGTTGGAAGAGATTTTTGAAGAGTATAAAAAGCGAGCAAGCCCGCTTTTAGTCTATTTTACTAAAGTTTAGTAAGAGTGAACTGGTCAGAACGGATACAGAACTAAAGGCCATGGCTAGACCTGCCAGTTCTGGGTTGAGAGCCAGTCCAACACCTGAAAAGACTCCTGCTGCAATCGGAATTCCGGCGACATTGTAGATAAAGGCCCAGAAAAGATTGAGCAGAATTCGATTAAAGGTTTTCTTACTCATGTCAAAAGCACGAACCACTCCTAGGAGGTTATTAGTTGTCAACACCAAATCTGCTGACTCGATGGCAATATCTGTTCCAGCTCCCATAGCAATCCCCACATCTGCTACACTAAGGGCAGGAGCGTCATTGATACCATCCCCAACAAAGGCTACTTTGCCAGACGCTTGTAGTTTATGGATTTCATGAGCTTTTTCCTCTGGCAAGACACCTGCAATGACCTCTTCGATTCCGATCTGATCGGCAATGGCACGCGCCACACCAGCATTGTCTCCTGTCAGCATGACTGTTTTAAGACCTCGTTTTTTCAACTGACTGATGGCAAGCTTAGCATTTTCCTTAGGAATATCTTGCAGAGCAAGCAAGCCTTTGATTTCATTCTCAACAGCCAAGAACACAACTGTCTTAGCTTCTTTTTCCAGTTGTTCTAGTTTTTCCTGATAAGTGCTAGAAATATCCATGCCATCCAGCATTTTAGCATTTCCAAGCAAAACTTGTTTTCCATTGATTTGCCCTGAAACACCTTTTCCGTGCAAGGCTTGGAAATTTTCCACAGTGTGAAGCTCAAGTCCAGTTTCAGTCGCTCGCTTAACAATAGCCTCAGCCAATGGGTGTTGAGAAGCTTCTTCCAAGGAAGCTGCCAATCCAAGCACTTCTACTTCGTCGCCGATGATATCTGTGACCACAGGTTTCCCTTCCGTCAAAGTTCCTGTCTTATCAAAAACAATAGTTTGGACTTTCTGGATTTCCTGTAGAACCGTTCCATTTTTGAGGAGAACTCCCATCTTGGCACTGCGACCTGTCCCCACCATAAGGGCTGTCGGTGTTGCAAGTCCCAATGCACAAGGGCAGGCAATAATCAGAACTGCTACTCCATAGAGAAGCGAAGACACAAAGCTCGCTCCAAGCACAACTACACTATCCCTGAGCAAGACGAACCAAACCCAAAAGGTCACAATCCCTAAAATGACAACTGCTGGAACAAAAATCCCTGAAATTTTATCCGTCAAGTCCTGAATCGGCGCACGACTTGTCTGAGCTTTCTTCACAAAATCCACAATCTGAGCCAAAACAGTCTCTGAACCAACTTTTTCTGCTCTAAAAACAAGTGTTCCACTATTATTGATGGTTGAACCAATGACGGTATCTCCAACTGTCTTGTCCACAGGCAGACTCTCACCTGTCACCATAGACTCATCAATACTAGAGATACCTTCTACTACGACACCATCAACCGCAATCTTTTCACCGGGACGCACTCGAATCAGGTCACCTACCTTGACTTGCTCCAAAGGGACTTGAACATAGTTATCCTCACGCAATACTTCTGCTGTTTTAGCCTGCAAGTCAAGTAATTTCTCCACAGCTTGGGAAGTATTTTTCCGCATTTTCTCCTCAAAAACGGCCCCCATAAGAACGAAGAAGAAGATAAAGGCAGCACTTTCAAAGTAAACGGGGAGGCCAGCGAAGAGGGCAACTAAGCTATAGAAATAGGCCACTAGGGTTCCCAGAGCAACCAAGGTATCCATGTTGGCATTGTGCTTTTTAAAACTAGCCCAAGCACTTTGGATATAAGGACCACCTGCTACTAGCATAATCGGTGTTGTGGCTAAAAAGGTGCCCCAACGCATGACTTGGTGACTAATTCCTCCTGTCGACATCCCAATCATGAGGATTACAAGAGGCACAGTAAAGATACTAGTAATCCAAAAACGCTGTAAAAGTGATAGAGATTTTCGAGTCTTCTCAACAACTGTATAACTTCCCTTTTGCATCTTCATACCACAAGAAAATTCATGTTGACCTAATTCTTGAGGTGTAAAACGAATGACTTTCTCCTCGTCTACGCCGATTGGTTCCAAGATGCCTTCTTCTTCAAACAGAATTTCCTTATAACAGTTTGAAGGTGTCACACGGTGAAAGGTGATCTCAGCAGGAACTCCTTTTTGCAGTTGAATGTGGGCTGGATGGTAGCCTTTGTCTGCCGTGATACGGATTTTTTGAACACCATTTTCAAGACTTGCTTTTACAATTTCAGTCATATCATTCTCCTATTCTACAATCATCTTGCCGTGCATCATATTCATGCCACAAGAGAAACCATACTCTCCAGCCTGCTCAGGCGTGATTTCCACTACATACTCTTCACCCATTGGCAGGTCCGCATGTACACCAAAATCTGGAAAAACAATTTGGTCCAGACAGGGTGAAGGATCCTTACGGTCAAAGACAATGCGGGCTGGCACTGATTTCTTGAGGATAATCAACTCAGGCGTATAGCCCCCCATGACTTCCACTCGAATCTCTTGGTAGCCGTTTTTTTGCTGGGCCTTTTGTCCAGATTTTTCAGGCTTTTTGAAAAACCAAAACAAGATAAAGGCGATAAGGGCAATACAAACAATGGTTACAATACTATTTAACATGACGTCTCCTTTACATACAATTACATTTTACTTTTGTTACAGCGCTTGATTTCTTCTCAGAAACCACAGCTTCCAAGTCTTCCAAGTCAGCCTGAGTAAAATCACATTCGGCAATCAAGTCAGCCAACAAGTTCTTAATCCTACGAGAACAAACCTTGTCCTTGATATCTTGGACAAGTAAATCCTGACTTTGGTCCAAAGTTAAAAGGGCTGAATAGACAAAGAACTTGCCTTCCTTTTTCCGAGTCAAACACTCTTTCTCAACCAAACGAGCCAAAAGAGTTTGAATGGTTGACTTGGACCAGTCGAACCGCTCCGCCAGAACCCTGATCAAATCCGTACTAGTCTGTTCCCCTTGCATCCAAATAATCTTCATGACCTGCCATTCTGCATCTGAAATCTGCATAATCACACCTCCAAAATCTACATTTGTCAATTACAATTATCAGTATACCCTTAAAATCTACATTTGTCAACTATATAATTTTTCAAAATTAATATTTTGGTAGTTATCTAAAATAGATTGTTATCAATACCAAATGTACTAATAACAAAATTCTCAGTAAAACAACTAATCTTGTATATTATACTAGAGTAACTCAATAGGTGCGCTGTCCAGCCAAACAACATAAGAAAATAAACATGGGATAGACAAGATAAAAATATCATAAAGAGTATGGTTTAGAAGAGAGTTTCTATAGTGGATTCTCTGGTTTTGTGTTATAATTTTATTGAAAAATTTTATGTTGTAAAAGATATGTGTAAAAAATTTTTTAATTGGGTTTAACTTACTGGGTAATCTTTGATAAATCGAATTACCAATGTAAAGGGATATTATACTTAAGGAGAAATAGATTTGTATGGTAATTAGAATTAACAGCATAGAAATTGATAAGTTTAGAGGTTTTGAAGATTTTACAATGTCTTTAAATCCGAATATAACCTGTATTGCTGGACATAATGGTGTAGGTAAGTCAACAATTCTTGCAATTCTTAGTAACTGTGGTGAAATTAAAGACTATAAAACATTAAATGGGCAAAAATTTAAAGGTGAATTCAATAGAATTATAATTGGTGATAAAGATTTTGATGATAAAGAAGAGAGTACAATCAAATTCTCATTTTCTGGTCTTATTGAATCTGGGCAAACAATTGAAGAAATTTCATTTAGAAAAACTTTTCAGAAAGCAAAAAAACTGAAAGGGTATAAACGTCTTAAGAAATCTCAGAGAGATAAGATTATTGAGTTATATAATGAGGCTCAAAAAGAGAATCAGGATTTAGAAAAACTACAATCAGAATCACTATACTATTCAACTGACAAAACTGAATCCAATACGAGATTTAGATTAATTCCGAAAAAACAGGCGAATGTTAGAGAACATGAACAAAAAATTAGTTGGCCAACTCTCTACATAGGACTTTCTAGGCTATATCCAGTGGGAGAAAACGAGGAAAAAGTTGAATATAAAGAGCTAGCTAGTAAGTTTGATAATTATATCATCAGTAAACATAAAGAAATAATGTCTTCTGATGATGATTACGAAAGTCTAGAGAATACGACGATTTCTAAATTAAAGAGTAGTACATCAATTAAAACCACTCTATATCCGCCAACAGCAAATTCATCCGGTCAAGATAATTTGGGTCAGATTTTAACAGCAGTTTATTCCTTTGAAAAGTTAAAATCTGATATGGGGTCAGACTATAAAGGTGGTTTATTAGTAATTGACGAATTAGATGCAGCTTTACATCCAGCTGCACAAAATAGACTCTTAAAGTTTTTAAAAGAAAAGTCTCAAGAATTGGATTTACAGGTAGTTTTTACTACCCATAGCTTATCTTTATTAGAATATATTTCTGAAATGCGCGAAAGGGACAGTATAGTTACTACTTATTATTTAACAAAAGCTAGAGGTAAAGTTGAACATGTAAAGAACCCAACTTCTAGATATTTACGTAATGATCTTACTCAGCAAATGGAGACAGTCTCATCAAAACGTATTCCTGTTTTGACAGAGGACTCGGTTGCTAGATGGTATTTAGAAAAAATAATAGAATTTTATAATAATAAAAAAGGGGAAGTTAAAATAGACATCCAAAGATTAAATTTTATTGAAAGTGAAATAGGGTGGTCTAACATTTCGGGGCTGATTAAAAATGATTTTGCATATTATAGTAATTACATCATAGTATTTGATACCGATTTAAATGGTGACTTGGGTAAACAACTTAAAAACAATTTACAAGGTTCATTGTTTGAGAACCCAACAAGTGAAATGGATACTTATTTCATTTTACCTACAATTCCAGAATTTAAAAATTATAATATAGAACGAATGATGTGGGAATTTTTAAGCTCATTACCAGCTGATAATGAATTCTATAATACAACTTTTGCTAGAGGTATTCCTATTACTAAGCAAATTATTAAATCGAATGGAATTGAGTCTGAAAGATATACAGACTTGAAAGAAAAGAAAAAGTATAAAATGTGGTTTGAAGATTACAAACATATTATTGAAGAGTTACTCCCGTTTTATTTGAATAAAAATATTCAGTTAATAATGGATTTTGGTGGTAGAATTGAAAGATACTACAAAAATTTGGTGAAGTGATGAAAAAAAGTTATTCTCCTCTAAGATATCCTGGAGGAAAAAGTAAAATTTACAATTACATTCAACACTTGATTAGTATAAATAATTGCAAAACTTATATTGAACCTTATGCTGGCGGTGCTGGAGTTGCTCTTAGTTTAATAATCAATGGTGATGTTGAAAAAATTATGATAAATGATTATGACAAATCAATATATGCATTTTGGTACTCTGTTTTAAATTATACCGATGATTTAATTCAAATGATTATTGATACAGATATAACTATAGAAGAATGGTATCATCAAAAAGAAGTTCAGTTATCAAAAAATAATACTACCAATTTGCTAGAATTAGGATTTTCAACTCTTTTTTTAAACAGAGTAAATAGATCGGGAATAATTAAAGGAGGCGTAATTGGCGGCAAAGAACAAACTGGTCCTTATAAAATGGATTGCAGGTTCAATAAAATAGATATTATAAATCGAATTCAGCTTATTTCAAAGTTTAAGAATAAAATAAAAGTGTACAATCTTGATGCCGAGTACTTTGTAAAACAATCTATTTCCAAGACAAAAAACTCATTTACGTTCTTTGATCCACCCTATTATGAAAAAGGACCCGCGCTGTATACGAATTACTATGAACATGACGACCATGTAAATTTGAAAGAAGCAATAAAAAAGCATATGAAAGAAAAGAATTGGATTATAACATATGACAATAATGAAAATATTAGTAAAATGTATTCCCACTATTATAAAGAACGATACTATCTAAATTACTCAGTAACTAAGCCAAGTAAAGGAATTGAATATATAATATTTTCTGATAATACATTGTCAGGTGATATAACATCATATTTATCAGTAGTTGAATTAGAAATCGTAAAATTTTAACGAAAGATATATCTTGTTTAGATTTCCGTAACCAACAGAAAATTGAATTTTAACCATATGATACAGGATTTCCAGTCAAATATTACTATATAAACAATAAAAATATGCTATACTAAAGAAAAAAGAAAACAACCACTAGGGGTGCGTAAAGCTGAGATTAACAACTGTTAGACCCTTTGACTCAATCTAGGTAATGCTAGCTGATGGAAGTGGAAATGATAATGGGGACTAGCAGTCTTCTATTGCCTTTCTAAAACAGACTAGCTTGTTCTTAAGAATACAAACTTCAGTTGGTTGGGAGGTTTTAGATGACTTATTTACCCGTTGCTTTGACCATTGCAGGGACTGACCCTAGTGGTGGTGCTGGCATTATGGCTGATTTAAAGTCATTCCAAGCTAGAGATGTCTATGGAATGGCTGTTGTGACCAGTCTTGTCGCTCAAAATACCCGAGGCGTTCAATTGATCGAGCACGTTTCTCCTCAAATGTTGAAAGCTCAATTGGAGAGTGTCTTTTCGGATATCCCACCTCAGGCTGTAAAAACTGGGATGTTGGCAACTACTGAAATCATGGAAATCATCCAACCCTATCTTAAAAAGTTGGACTGTCCCTATGTTCTTGACCCTGTTATGGTCGCTACTAGTGGAGACACTCTGATTGATACCAGTGCCAGAACCTACCTAAAAACAAACCTACTTCCCCTTGCAAGTATTATCACACCCAATCTTCCTGAGGCAGAAGAAATTGTTGGTTTTTCAATCCATGATCCTGAAGACATGGAGCGTGCTGGTCGCCTGATTTTAAAAGAATTTGGTCCTCAGTCTGTGGTCATCAAAGGTGGCCATCTCGAAGGCGGTGCCAAAGACTTCCTCTTTACCAAGGATGACCAATTTGTCTGGGAAAGCCCAAGAATTCAAACCTGTCACACCCATGGTACTGGGTGTACCTTTGCTGCAGTGATTACCGCTGAACTAGCAAAGGGGAAAACCCTCTATCAAGCAGTCGATAAAGCCAAGGCCTTTATCACGAAAGCTATCCAAGATGCTCCTCAACTCGGTCATGGTTCTGGCCCAGTAAACCATACAAGTTTTAAAGATTAAAAAAACTCTCTAGTTCCCACTTTAAGGGAATTAGAGAGTTTTTATACTCTTCGAAAATCTCTTCAAACGACGTCAGCTTTATCTACAACCTCAAAGCTGTTCTTTGAGCAACCTGCAACTAGCTTCCTAGTTTGCTCTTTGATTTTCATTGAGTATTAATTAGAAAATAATATCATCCAACTTTGTTAAAAAGGCTTGCGTTTTTGCCTCTATATCTTCTGCCTGCATCAGATCGCGTACAACTGCTACACCAGCTATACCTGTGCCGATAAGTTGGTCAATATTCTCTGATGTCAAGCCGCCAATAGCAACTACTGGAATGGCGACCCTTTGGCAAATTGTTTTCAAGGTTGAAATCAGGGTAATAGGCGCATTTTCCTTGGTCGTAGTCGGGAAAATGGCTCCTGTCCCCAAGTAATTCGCCCCTCCTTCTTCTGCCTCTAGGGCTCTTTTTACAGTTTTAGCTGTGACACCGAGGATTTTTTCAGGGCCCAAGACTTGTCTGGCAACCGAAACTGGTAGCTCATCGTCTCCGATATGCAGACCAGCAGCATCAACCGCAAGACAAACATCCAAGCGATCATCGATGATCAAGGGTACCTGATAGGCATCTGTTATTTCCTTGACTTGTTTTGCCAGTTGATAATATTGATTGGTTGTGAGATTTTTTTCTCGTAATTGGACTATGGTAACCCCTGAACGGCAAGCCGTCTCAACCTTTTCAAGAAAGCTTTCCAAGGAATCTTGGTAGCGATTGGTTACTAGATAGAGTCTAAGCGCCTTTCTATTCATAAACATCTCCTTTGATAGCATCTAGCCAGTTTTCATCTCTTTTGAGGAGCGAAAGCTGATTGAGAACTTGGTAACGAAAATCTTCCAATCCCATTCCTTGGACAACTATTCTCTCAGCAGAGATATTAAGATAAGAGACCGCTAGACACGAAGCTTCAAAACAAGTCATTCCTTGGCTGAGAAAAACGGCTGTCAAAGCTCCAACCAAATCTCCTGTCCCTGTTATCCAGTCTAATTCTGCACAGCCATTCTCCAATACAGCAACTTGATTCTTCGAAACGATGAGGTCCTTGGGGCCTGTGACTAAGAATGACATACCAGGATAGGTTTGACACCAGTCTTTCAAGACTTGAAGTAAATCCTCAGTTTCTTGGTCTTTAGCACTCGCATCGACCCCAACCCCGTGGTGTTTTAAGCCAACAAGACTTCGAATTTCCGACATATTTCCTTTAAGGACTGTAGGTCTATAGTCTAAAAGGTCTCTGACTAGTCCCTTACGAATGGGCGACGCTGTTACGCCAACCGCATCTACTATCATCGGGAGAGAAACTTGAGCTGCATAAGAAGCTGCTATACGGATTGCTTTTTCCTTCTCAGCTGACAAATGCCCCAAATTGATGAAGAGTGCCTGGCTTTGCTTAGTAAAATCAAGAACCTCACGGGAATCATCTGCCATAACTGGTTTACATCCCAAAGCCAAAATCCCATTTGCTAGCATCTCACAAGAAATCTCATTGGTAATACAGTGAATTAGGGAACTATAGCCTATAGGAAAAGGATTTGTCAATTCCTGCATCAGTTTATCCTTTCATCAAAGAAATATCCCTGCACTTTTTTAAAGAATTCCTGCTTGATTAAAAATCGAAAGGCAATAAAGGAAATCGCTGTACCAATCAAGGTTGCTCCGAAAAATCGAGGAGTGTAGATAAACCAGCTGAGTTTAGCAGCCGATCCTGTAAAAAGTACCATAACAGGATAGGAAACAATAGAACCAATAATACCTGTTCCCAAAATTTCTCCCAAGGCAGAAAAGTAAAATTTTCGACCATACTTATAAAAGAGACCTGCTAGAAGGGCTCCAAAAGTCGCTCCTGTGAGAGCTAAAGGTGGAATCCCTTGAGTCGTCATACGGATAAAGGCTGTCACTGTAGCCATAACCAAGGCATAAACAGGTCCCATCATGATTCCTGCTAGAATATTGACTACACTGGACATCGGTGCCATTCCCTCAATCCGAAAGATAGGCGTAAGGACTACATCAAGGGCAATCATCATGGATAAAATGGTTAATTTGTGAACTTGTAATTGGTGGTTTCTCATGTTACTATTCTTCTCCTGTTTTTAAAGACTGTAAATCGCTCTTCCATGTCTGATGTTGGTAGGCCATTTCCCAAAACTTGGCTTCCATGTGAACACTGATGTGGAAGGCATCTAGCATTTTTTTCTTGTCTGTCTCGTCACTTTCTCGATAGAGTTGATTGACCAGCGCCTCTTCCTCTCTGATCTGTTGCTCTAACTCATCCGTAATATAAGTTTCAATCCATTGTTGGTAGAGAGGATTTGGTGATGGTTTAAGATTAAGTGATTTGCCTATATCATGATATAGCCAAGGACAAGGCAGCAAGCTCGCAAAAGCGATGGCTAGATTTGCTTCTTCAAATTGACGATAAATGTGCGAAATGTAATGATAGCAGGTTGGAGCGATTGGATGTTGCTCCATTTCCTGGTCGCTGATTTCCAATTCCTTGAAAAATTGTTGGCGGATAAATAACTCACCTTCCACTAGACTCTGAGCATTTTGTTTCAAGAGTCTTCTCATTTCCTCATTCAAAGTCTTATCAGCCAAGAGGTGATAGGCTTCTGAGAAGGCCTTCAAATAGTAGGCATCCTGAATCAAGTAATAGCGAAAGATGGACGGGTCTAAATTTCCCTCTTGCAACTGTAAAACAAAGGGGTGATGAAAGGAAGCCTGCCAAGCTTCCTTGGATAATTCCATCGCAATATCTGTAAATTCCATAATAACTCCTTTATAAAAATAGACTGGTTTGAAGCAATAAAAAGAAAAGCAAGTAGATGAATATTGTCCTTTGAGGAATATAAAAAGTCCGATAGCTATTCTCCACCTGTGCATGCTCGTCATATCCATGCGCCGATAAAGCTCTCAGGTAAAGATGGCGCCACCTAAAGACTGTCATCAGAACCTTGCTGTAAATCAAGGGCGACCAAAAATGTAGTTCTTGACCGCGTAATAGGCAAGCTTCCTTGAGAGATTTGATTTCTTGCTGAATGAGGGGGAAGGAATTGAATACCACAATCAAGGCATAGGACCAAGAGCGTGATAACCCCTTTTGAGCCAAGTACAAGAGAAGCTCTTTTAGGGAAATAGAGGAAACAAAGACAAGACCAATACAAACGGTCACAAAAGCCCTCGTTCCAAGCATGACTGCCTGCGAAGCATCTCCATGTAACTGAACTGCCCAGTAGTTGGCCAAGGATGGCAAAATGGCGAGCAGAATCATCCAAGCCAATACTTTAAATCGCCGGTAATAGAGCATAAAGAGAATACAAAATGCGACTACCGAAAGATTCAGAGCAATCGAAGGAATGAAAGATGTTTCCAAGGATAAAATCAGCAAGAAAAGACTAATAATCGGTGTCTGGGTTGCTACTTTGACCATACTATCTCACCTCCCCTTGAGTATTGCTACTCTGAGATGTGAGTGGTTTGGTAATTGTCACTTCTTTCACATGACCGAGCCCCTGACTAGTCATCTCAATCCAATAATCAACCACAGAGATCAAGGGATCTAAACGATGGCTAATGATCAGAAAACTTCTTCCTTGATTTCTCTCCTCCACAATCCACTGACAAAAATAATGGCAGGCTCTATCATCCAAACCTGCAAAAGGTTCATCTAGCAAGATCACAGAAGCCTTACTAGTCAAGATGGTCAAGAGCTGAAGAATCTTTTGCTGACCACCACTTAATTGATAGGGACTCTTATCAAGCGCCTGCTCCAGATCAAAATACCGTAAAGCTTGGAGAATCTGCTGATTTCTTTCAGAATCAGGTCCATCTAATTGAAGCTCTTCTCGCAGACTGACTCTGATAAACTGCTTCTCAGCTTCCTGAACAACACCCGTCAGGTCACGATACAAACTCTTTTTCTTTTTTAGAACCGAACCCTTCCAAGTAATGCGCCCCTTATACTGTTGAAATTGAAGAATAGACCGAAAGAGGGTTGATTTCCCGACACCATTGTCACCCAAAATACAGGAAATTCCTTGGTAGAATGTAAAATCCGCAATTGAAAAGAGGGAGCGCTTATCCAGCACACAAGTCGTTCGATCCATTTGGAATAGTTCTGGGCTAGAAGCAACCTCCTTTGAAGCAACCTGTGTCATCTCAGAGGCAGGGAGTTGATTTATTTCCCTTAGTTGTCCGTCTCTTAGCTCCACCATATGGTCGATATAGGCTTCATAATCAGATAAATCATGGTCGCACAAAATAACTGTCTTCCCATCAGAGACCAACTCTTTTAGAATCTCCAATATCTCTATCCTACTCTTGCGGTCAATGGAAGCAAAAGGCTCATCCAAGAGATAGACCCTAGGATTCATAGCAAAGAGAACAGCCAAAGCAGCCTTTTGCTTTTCACCACCTGATAAGTGATGAATTGGACGGTGCAAGATTTTCTCACAGCGACATTGCTGGACAACATCTGCTATTTTAGAATCAATTTCCTGAACGGGATGCCCAATATTTTCCAAGGTAAAAATTAGCTCCTCAAACAAGTTCTCCATGGTAAATTGATGATTGGGATTTTGAAAGAGGATACCAACCGTCTGGAAACGTTCGATGATAGAAAGCTGACTGACCTCGCTCCCATTTATCAGGACTTGACCGCTATAGGGAAGAGAACTGACTTGGGCAATCATTTGAAAGAGACTAGATTTTCCTGAACCGCTGCTTCCAACTAACAAGGTAAAGGCTTGCGCATGAAAAGTAAAATCAATCGGCTCAGAGAAGATTGGGGACTGAATCGCTCGTAGTTCCAGCCCCATCTATGCCTTGCCTCCAGCTGCAAACTGATGATAAAGTTTGACAATTGCACGAACCAAGATAGTACAGAAGAAAAAGACGGAAATAAAACGTACTACAAGCAAAGAAAGGACAAAAGGAAGGGAGAAGGCATAGTAACCTAACTTAATGTATTCATAGACAAAGCTAACAAGCGTAATCCCAATACTATTGGCAGTTAGAGAGAGCCAACTTTCATAGCGATTCTTGGTTACGATAAAACCAAGTTCACTTCCCAAACCTTGAACCAAGCCAGACAAAAGGGCACCTAGACCGAATTGGCTACCATAAAGGACTTCAGCAAGCGCAGCTAGCACTTCTCCAATCGTTGCACTTCCCACTCTTGGAACAAAAATGGCAGCAATAGGCGCAGCCATACACCAGAGACCAAAGAGGATTTCATTGGCAAAGGCCTGTAAACCAAGAGGTGCTAAAATCAGAGTGAGAATATCAAACAGATAGCCTGACCCCACAAAAACGCCACCAAAAAAGATAGACAAGAAAGCAAGTAAGATAACATCTTTTAACTGCCATTTTTTCAACATAAAAAACTCCTTTTTTAAAGAAAAGTGGGGTATTCAAGGTGAGCTACCTAAATGCTTTGTATCATCTTCATCCAGTTTCGTAAAAGAAAAAACTCTAATTACAGATAGGAATTAGAGTTCAGCTTACAAGATTAGATGGTTAGTTTCTATAAATACAAAACCATTTCACATTTCCCTTCGCCAGTCTTAACTGTATCAGGTTCAATGGGTATCATCTCAGCCTAAAGCACCCCAAATGTCTTTATTATTTAATTATATAAATATTATAACAAACGATTTATTCTAGTTCAAGAAATTGAACTGGGAAACACACTCTTGCACTCACAAAGATAGCAAGTCTTTCTTTTACAAAAACCAAATGTCTTGTTTGATAGATTAGCTATTTAAACTGAATCTGGACATATCTTTTTAGAAAAGGAAAACTTCCACTTACTTAGAATCCAAGGATAGATACCTATTGTTCACTCATTTCTCGAACAGTTTTTTCTATATTTTTTGCATACGATATTGCTGAAATGATTGAAACACCATCCATATTAGCCTTCATAATGTCTTTAATATGTTGCGTCTGTATCCCACCAATTGCAACTAAGGGCATTTGTGGCAATAGTTTTCTCATCAATTTAAGACCTTCATAACCTATAGCACCACCAGCATCGTCCTTTGACTGGGTATCAAATACAGGACCAACACCAACATAATCTACATATTCAACTTTTGATTGTTGAAATTCTTCCTCGTTTTTTATAGAAAGACCAATTATTTTATCTGGCATCAATTTTCTAATTTCATCAACTCCAAGGTCATCCTGTCCTACATGTACGCCATCAGCGTCAATTTCCATCGCCAAATCAATATCATCATTAACAACAAACGGAACATTGTATTTTTTACAAAGATCCTGTAGTTTAATTGCTAATTCGACTTTTTCTTTACCTTCTAATGCTCCCTCCCCTTTTTCACGGAATTGAAATAAGGTTATACCACCTTTTAAGGCTTCCTCAACGACCGTATATAGATCTTTTCCTTGGCAAGTAGTCGTTCCACAAATAAAATATAGTTTTAGTAATTCTTTATGAAACATTTTACTTCACTCTTTTGAATTTCTTTACATCTTCATCTGTAATCTCGTATAAGGCATTTATAAATTCAACTTTAAATGTTCCAGGAAGATGTCCATTTGGACGTTTTTCTGCCATTTCTCCAGCGATATTGTAAACCAACATTGCTGTTTCTAATGATTTCAATTCTTGACCTTTTTCTAGTCCGATAAAGCTTGCTACCACTGCCCCTAATAAACATCCAGTTCCAATAACTTTTGGCATCATGGCACTACCATTATGAATCGTTACCACTTCTCCATTTACCGCAATGGCATCCACTTCACCTGTTACTACTATTGGAATATTGAACTTTTTATTTGCTGCTAGAGCAATTTCATCAATATTATCTACGCCTGCACTATCTACTCCTTTAGATGCCACATTTATTCCTACTAAAGAGGCAATCTCGCCAGCATTTCCCCTAATCGCTGCCAGTTTGTAATTATTGATTAGATCATCTGCTACTTTTTTTCTATATTCTCCTGCTCCACAGGCTACAGGATCTAAAACTGCTGGGACATTATATTTCTCTGCAATTTTCAGAGCAGCTTGGTATAATTTCCAATTTTCATCTGTCAATGTTCCTATGTTTATTAATAAACCTCCAGCATACTTTAACAAATCCTCTAAATCTGCAGGAAACTCACTCATGGCTGGTGACGCACCCAGTGCTACTAATCCATTTGCTGTGAAATTTTTTACTACATCATTGGTTATGCAAATGACCAAAGGTGCTTTTTCTTTTAATAATTTTAAACTTGTCATGTCGTTTATTTTCCTTCTTCCTTTCTATTTTTGACGGATTCGCCTTCATTCCCTCTATACCAATATAAAATAGCTAAGCTAGTTTTTTTATATGGAAACAAGAATCTGATCTTCATTCATTTTCCTATAAATCATAACCAATATCAAAAAAGGCTAATTCTAAAGCGACTGCTTGATTCCAGCGTTGCTGAAGTTCTGTCAAATCTTCTCGACCTTTTCCGACACGATTGAGTTCGTCAACCAGAAATTGAACCCACTCTGCAAAGAAAGGACCTCTATGGAGATTGATCCATTCCGAATGAATATAGGCTTCAGGTAGAGCCGAATCTTTAGAACCCCAGTCTAAATAGAGACCTTCTGCAATGACCAGCATGACCAAAAGATGGGCATAGTCTGATGAAGACACAGCAGAATACATAAGCTCCTGAAAGGCTTTTGTTACAGGATGCAAGGTCACTTCCAGATAGTCATTCTCAGATACTTTTAACTCTTTGAAAGCCTTTTGGAAATAACCATCTTCATCTGCTTCAAGAAAGCCTAGTTGCTTGGCAAAACGAAGCTTGGATTCAAGCTGGTCTGCGTGGGCTACGCAAGCACCCAGCATGGATAAGAAGGCATCAAAGAAGTGATAATCTTGAATCAGGTATTCTTTTAAGACCTTATTCTCAATTGTCCCCGCAAAAAGTTCCTGAACAAAACGATGATTGATTGCATCCTGCCAATCCTTCTGACTGCTTTTTAATAATTCTCCAACGGTCAAACCTGGCTCAAATGCATAGTCTTGTGTTTCCATATTTATTTTTCCTTTCTTTACTCGTTCGTAATCAACAAAACATCAAGAAAATCCTAGTTTTACTTGACCTTTTTAAAGAAAATCAAGGGCATACAAGGTGAGCTACCTAAATGCTTTGTATCATCTTCATCCAGTTTCGTAAAAGAAAAAACTCTAATTACAGATAGGAATTAGAGTTCAGCTTACAAGATTAGATGGTTAGTTTCTATAAATACAAAACCATTTCACATTTCCCTTCGCCAGTCTTAACTGTATCAGGTTCAATGGGTATCATCTCAGCCTAAAGCACCCCAAATGTCTTTATTATTTAATTACTGCACCAGTATAGCAAAAAATGAAAGCCCTAGCAAGATTTTTGATTAGAAAATATATTTATATAGATTTCAATGGTGATTTATTCTTCCTATAGACGAAGAAAAACCTCCACATCAAGTGGAGGCAATCTCTTTTATCAATACAATTTTAAGTCGCGTGGGTCAACTGGGAAGGTTGGGTTGTATGGGTTATGACGAAGTTTAAAGTGTTTAACATCTTCAATAGTCTGAGTTCCAGACAACTGCATGACTGTCTTCAATTCCGCATTCAAGTGTTCAAAGACTTGACGCACACCAACACTACCGCCGAGAGCCAAGCCATAGATAACCGGGCGGCCAATAGCTACCAAGTCTGCTCCTGAAGCCAAGGCTTTAAAGACGTGTTGGCCACGACGAATACCAGAGTCAAAGACAATTGGTACGCGTTTGTCAACTGCTTCTGCTACTTCTTGAAGTGAGTCAAAGGCAGCTGGCCCACCGTCGATTTGACGGCCACCATGGTTGGTTACCCAGATACCAGAAGCTCCAGCAGCAAGCGAACGTTCAACGTCCTCACGGCATTGTGGCCCCTTGACATAAACAGGAAGTCCTGAGTATTCAGCGATAAATTCTACATCTCGTGGAGATAGGCGCTGTTTAGCTGATTTGTAAACAAAGTCCATTGATTTACCAGCACCTTCTGGCAGGTATTCTTCAACAATCGGCATACCAACTGGGAAGACAAAACCATTACGCTTATCAACCTCACGATTGCCCCCTACCGTAGCATCTGCAGTCAAGACAATCGCTTTGTAGCCTTCAGCCTTCACACGGTCCATAATGTGGCGGTTGATTCCATCATCTTTACTAAAGTAAAATTGGAACCAGTGAGGTGTCCCTTGAAGGGCTTCTGTAATTTCTGGAAGGTCTACAGTAGAGTAAGAGCTAGTTGTGTAAAGAGAACCAAACTCATGCACACCACGCGCAGTCGCCACTTCACCCTGTTCGTTTGCTAATTTATGAGCTGCAACAGGCGCCATAATGATTGGTGAAGACAATTTTTCACCTGCAAATTCAATCTCTGTACTTGGATTTTCAACATCACAAAGCGTATGCGGAACGATGAGTTTGTGGTTAAAGGCACGAATATTCTCACGTAAAGTGAAAGTATCTTCCGCCCCACTAGCGATATAGCCAAATGCTGCTTTAGGAATAACTTGTTGCGCCATTGGCTCCAAATCATAGGTATTGATGAAATCTACATGACCTTCTGCATTGCTTGTTTTGTATGACATAAAATGCCCTCCTTAATAAGTAAGCGTTTACTTTGTATATTACAAAAAATATTCTAACTCTTTTTTCAAAATTTTTCAAATATTTTGTTTGGAAATTTCATACTTTCAATCATTTTACAGCGATAATTAAAAATGATGAACTTTCTTAAGTTATGGAAATTCAAATAATCTTTTCATTTTCTAATACTTTATCATCAAATTGTTCAGCTAGTATAGTTGCTGAGTGATAAAGTTCCTTTGCTTTATTTTTATCATTTTCAAAATAAAGATAGCACTTAGCTTCAAATACTGAAATTCCAGGTTTATAGACTTGCAACGTTGTTACTGATAAAATTTCATTCATCTTTTTTACTAGAGATATCATATGTTTATAGTCATTATGAACAACATAAACAACCGCTATGGCACAAAGAACTGATAGTAGCTCTACATTATACATTTCATTACTAACTAATTGCTGTTTCAACAACTTAATCCGAAAATCATCTAATGCTCTCTTCTATAAATCAAGTCTTGACATTGCATAGCAAAATAATCAATTAATAGTAAATCATTGAATGTGTAAACTTGCTTTAGTGTTACTTGCTTAAAATAATCATCAAAAATATCTTCAGCGAAACTACCTGTCCCTGTTCTTATCAAGTCTAATATTCTTTCAATCAAGTCTAGACTCAGCAACTCTTCCTCAGGAAGAGCTAGTTCTTTATTTTCAAGAAAAGTATCTATCGGAACTTCTAATCGCTTAGATAAATATTGTAACTTAGTAATTGTTGGCAAGGATTGCCCAAGCTCAGTACGCATCAGCTGTTTGATTATTAAGTCAGCTTCTGTCCACAGACCTCTTCTCTCATCAATTTGTGACGTTCACGTTCCTGTCTTACTCTATGACCAATTTCAGTTTTAATATCTGTTGTCATTCTTACCTCTTAACCACAATCCATAAATTAACATACTTTTAATTCTTCGGCTAAAAATTAACAATAATTCTTTTTCAAATCCGTCATATTATTTTCTAAAACTTGGATGTCTTGGCTGACTTTGAGAATGACAATGCTGCCTTGAATACTGGAGATGACTTGACGGGCCTGCAACTGCGCCCGCTCTTCTGACCAGTCAGCATGCAGGTCTTGCAAGAGGCTGGCTAACTTCTCTGTCCATTGGGTCATAAAATCATTGAGAGGACAGCGGAAGTTCTCATCTTCTGTGGACAATTCCACAATCAGATTACCAATTGGGCAACCATAAAAGACCGTCTGACTTTCATGAAATTGACAAACCCAGTCAATCATATCCGAAAACTTGTCACTGTCAGACTTGTCTGCTTCAAAAATATCTTCAAAAAGCTCTTTTCGCCAATTTGCTAAAATATCTTGAATGACCGTCAAACCAATTTCCTTCTTAGATTTGAAATAATAATAAAGCTGTCCCTTGCCAACATCAGCTGCCTCCATGATGTCACTGATGGAGGTGGCCACATAACCCTTCTGATAAATCAATTCCTCAGCACTTTGTAAAATACGCTCTTTAACGCTCATCTACTCACCTCTCTTTTTTCCTATTATAGCAGATTCAGAGTCTGAGACCAAACAATTGAAACCACCTCCTTTTGCCACTGTTTTATCATTAAAATTTTTTGTTCTGAGCAAATTAATTTACAAATTCAATTTTAGATGTTATTATAATTGTACCGAACGGTCAGTATGTAACTAAAACTACCATTTGGAAAATCATCAAACTAACAGTCTAAATTCCTATTGGCTGTTAATCAAATCATATTAGGAGGAACCTCATGTTCAATCAGAAAAATGTCGCATTTGTTATCACAGACCCGCAAGTTGAATTCTTAAAATCTACTGGTAAAGGATTCGGAGCAACTAAAGATGTTCTTGAAAAAGTTAATACTATTGAAAATCTGACAAAGCTTTTAGCTCTTGCTAAAGAGCGTGGCTACAAGCGTTTTATCTCACCGCACTACTTCTATCCACACGATCACAAGTGGCAATTTAAAGCTGCTGGTGAAACGATGATGATTGAAAACGAAATGTTTTGGCGTGATAGCCAGTATTCAGCAATTCCAGAAGGCTCTGGAGCAGATATGATTGAAGAGATTAAACCATTTTTGGATGAAGATACTATTGTTGTCAACGGACATAAAATCTTTGGCCCAGAAAGCAACGACCTTAACCTTCAACTCCGCAAAAATGGTATCGACACCGTCATCTTGGCTGGTATGAATGCTAATCTCTGCGTGGATTCACACATGCGTGAACTCATAGAATTAGGCTACAATGTCATTGTTGTTAACGATGCTGTCGGTGCTCCAGGTGAAGAAGCCTACCAAGCTGCACTAACAAACTACGGCTACATTGCCAACCAAGTTTTGACAACTGAGGAAGTTATCGCTCAACTTTAGTATTAAAAACAAAATCAGGTAATCCTAGTGACTACCTGATTTTCTATGTTTTAGGCATTTTGCCAATTTTCTTGGTCTTCTTTAAAACGTTTAAGGAGATCAAGTCCTTCTGGCGTAATGTAACCTTCTTCTTGGGCTAGGTGAATAAGCTCACTGTAGTTTGAAAGTGTGACTAACTTAACACCTGCATCTGCAAAGTTCTTATCTGCTTTTGGCAATTGGTAGCTGAAAATCGCTACAACACCGAGAACCTCTGCTCCTTCTCGTTTAGCAGCTGCTACAGCTTCAAGAACAGAACCACCAGTTGAAATAAGGTCTTCAACCACTACCATCTTTTGCCCCTGAGCTACGCGGCCTTCGATTTGGTTACCAGCTCCGTGGTCTTTTGGTTTGCTACGGATATAGGCAAATGGCAAGTTCATCTTATCAGCAATGATAGCTCCGTGTGGAATCCCTGCTGTCGCAGTTCCTGCAATCACTTCAACCTCAGGAAAGGCTTCTTTGATAGCATCTACAAAACCATTTTCAATGAGAGTACGAGTTTCTGGATAGGCGAGGGTCACACGGTTATCCGTATAAATGGGTGACTTGATACCAGATGCCCAAGTGAAAGGCTCCTCTGGTTTGAGGTAAACGGCTTGAATTTTCAAGAGGTGGCTAGCGATATCTTTAGCAAGTGTCATGGTATTCTCCTTTTTTATAATCTAGTTCTTTAATTCCAGTCCTGTGTCCATTCATCCTTGATGGCATGATAAGCTACAACAGGATTATCAGCTTGGGTAATGGGACGTCCCACTACGATATAGTCACTACCGATTTGATAGGCATCTGCTGGCGTCATGACGCGTTTTTGATCTCCTACTGCAGCACCTGCAGGACGGATGCCCGGTGTCAGACAGATAAAATCTGGATTGGTGGCCTGCTTGATAAGTTCCACTTCCTGAGCTGAGCAAACAACACCATCTAATCCAGCTTCAGCTGTCTTCTTAGCATAATGAATCACAGACTCCTGTAGGCTGGTTTGGATATTTTGAAAATCCTGCATCTGAGCTTCTGATGTTGATGTGAGCTGAGTGACAGCGATCAATTTGGCTTGACTTCCAAGACCTTCACGCGCCGCCTTCATCATCTCTACACCACCAGCCGCATGAACATTAGTCATATCCACACCAAGCTGAGACAGGACCTTCATAGCTGATTTGACTGTATTGGGAATGTCATGCAGCTTGAGATCCAAAAAGACACTGTGCCCCAAGCCTTTCAAGTAAGACACAATCTCAGGCCCCGTTGCATAATAAAGCTCCATCCCTACCTTAAGATAAAGTCTTTCTTCTGCTGGGAAAAGAGCTAAGAATTCCTTGACTGCCTCAAAACTAGGAAAATCAAGAGCAATAACTGGACGATGTTCTCGCATAGGTTTCTCCTTTTACCTTTGCTAGTAAGAGAGTCTGGCCAAAAGAAGCCATGAAAAAAGGAACCTGCCAACAGCAAGGTTCCACGAAAAATGGGTAGTCTCCACCCTTTCACCGTCTAACCTTAGCTGCCTCTCTGGACTGCTTTAAAGGTTTTTTACTATTCTATTATTTCTACTTGCACTTGTCAAGTAAAAACATGGTCACTAAAGAGCTATAGGAGAAAAGCTAAACCTAGCGACGCGATGAAGGACGAGTCGTTTGGTTTTGATTGCCCTCTTCCTCCAGCTTTTTCCTTTCCTCTTCTAGTTTATTCTGCTGTTCTTCTAGTCTTTTCTTCTCTTCCTCTTTCTGTTTCTTCTCAGCTTCCTTAGCCTCTTGTTTGGCTTTTTCTTCTGCTTCCATAATTAATTTATCCGCCACAGTGTAACTGTAAATTCCAGCTTCCATGTCAATCACACTTGGTTCTGACAATTGAGGCTTAATCTTACTATAGTAAGGCAGTTTCTTACTCATTTCAGATAGAGGAACCAAGACCTCGTCCGAATCATTCATAGTCAATCGAATTAAATCTGATGTGACCTTGCTTGGGGCTAGTTCCACTTTTTGGATAGCAGATTTGAGTTCGGGGCTAATTTGAGCAAGTTCTGAGGTAAAGGTCTTGATTTGTTCGCTGTCATTAAAGAGAACTGATATATAAGTTTCTGGCAGACTCACCAAACTTACCGCACTGGTCTCAAGCTGACCGCTGGAAAGAATAGGATAATGGTTTTCACCAGAAATATAGTAGGCCACAATATCATATTCCTTGACCTTGATTGTAAACTTGGTTGGAAATTGATAGACAAGCTGAGCTGATTCAACCCAATAGTTAGACTTGATCTGCTCTTCATATTTTGCCTTGTCTAACAGAAGGTTAATCGTATAATCCGAATCCTGAATGCCTGAAACCTGTCGAATATCATCATCTGTAGTTTGCACTGTTCCCTCAACACGAATATCCTTCATAGTTGCATAAGGGCTGAGCAAGTATGCAGAGACAACCAATAAAAGCAGACTGAGAAACAAAATCGAGATAGCTCGCCAGATATGAACTCCTGGAATTTTCGGTTTAGCTGGTTTTTCCTTTACAGGCTTTTTCTCTACTTTTTTAGCCTGTTTATTCTGTTTCTTTGGCTCTTTGGATTTTGGTTCTTCTTTGACTACTTCTTTTTTGACGTCTTCTGACTCTTCTGCCTTTTCTTCCGTATCTTCCTTGGCTGATTCTGAGTCTTTTGATACAGGCTCACTCTCTTTGTCTTCAGTTTCATCTGACTTTGCAGATTTCGAAGCCATTCGAGCTTGTCTTTCCTTTTCCTTCTCCTCAGCTAGGGCCGCCTCTTCCTCAGCCTTCTTTTTTAGATATTCCTGGTTTCGTTTCTGCCATTCTGATAACTCTTTAAATTCTTCGAGGATTTCTTTGCCCTCATTTTTCTTATCTTTTGACATTTACTTTCCTTATGATAAATCTTTTTTCAACAATTGATAAAAATCTGCTAGAGATTTCAATTCCTTTGAAGCCTTCATCTTGGCTTGATAGTCTTCCTTGTGACTTAGTAAGTGAGAAAGCTTCTCTTCTAAACTGTTCAAGGTCAAATCGCTTTCTTGAAGCTCTTCTGCATAGCCTTTTTTTACAAAGTAGGCTGCATTTTCAATCTGGTCTCCACGACTAGCTTCACGACCAAGTGGCACAATAACATGCAATTTTGCCATGGCCAAGAGCTCAAAAATAGTATTGGCACCACCTCGTGTCACAACAATATCAGCCAATTCCATCAAGGGTTGATAGAGATTGGTCACATAGTCAACACGAAAAAGATTTTGGCTCAACTCATTCAGGCTAGAATCTCCAGTTAGATTGATAATATTGTAGCGCTCTGTCAGTTCTTTCTTATGGTCTGTCACCAATTGGTTAAAGACACGAGCGCCCGCAGAACCACCGACAAACAATATAGTTGGCAATTGGGGATTAAAGTGGGTTTGAATATCTACCAATTCATCTGGTTCTGGAGTTTTTTGGTCTGAAACCTTTGTCACTGCTCCCACATGCTCGACCTTAGACAAACTTGAAGCTTGTTCAAAGGTTGAATACATCTTCGTCGCAAATTTATAGGCGATTTTATTGGCCAAGCCCATAGATAGGTCCGATTCGTGAATAAAGACTGGCACTCCTGACACACGCGCAGCGATAACAGGCGGTACTGAGACAAAGCCTCCCTTTGAAAAAAGAGCCTGTGGACGAAGTCGCAACATGATAAAGAGCGACTGGACAATTCCCCAGCCAACTTTAAAGACGTCCAGCATATTTTGCCAAGAGAAATAACGACGCAATTTTCCAGTCGCAATGGAATGGAAGGTGACATCTAGACCCGACTTGAGGATTTCTTGGTGTTCGATGCCACGTTTATCTCCGATATAGTGGACTTCCCATCCATCTTCGATGAACTTGGGCATTAACAAAAGGTTGAGGGTCACGTGTCCAACCGTCCCCCCACCTGTAAAGACAATTTTTTTCATATTATTCCTTTAACTCCGCTACTGTGTCGATAAAGAGGTCGCCACGTACTTCAAAGTTAGCATACATATCCCAGCTAGCATTGGCAGGACTGAGAAGAACCACGTCTCCTTGAGTCGCAAGTTCATAGGCTTTGCGGGTCGCATCTGCAATATCAGTCGCATCCACATATGCCACACCAGCCTTGTCTGCTGCCCGTTTAACACGTTCTGCAGACTGACCAAGGATGACCATCTTCTTGAGTCCAGTAATATCTGGCACCAATTCGTCAAACTCATTACCACGGTCCAAACCACCTGCAATCAAAATGACCTTGCTGTTGTCAAATCCTGACAAGGCTTTTTGAGTTGCCAAGATATTGGTTGACTTGCTATCATTATAGAATTTGATACCCTTGATTTCATCCACAAATTGGAGACGGTGTTTGACACCTCCAAAGGCTGAAAGAGTTTCTTTGATGGTTTGGTTGTCCACACCACGAAGCTTGGCTACAGCAATCGTCGCAAGGGCATTTTCCACATTGTGGCTACCTGGAACTCCGATTTCATTCGCTGCCATGACCACTTCTCCACGGAAGTAGAGCTGACCATCTTCCAGATAAGCTCCATCAACCTTTTCCTGTGTTGAGAATGGTACAACTGTAGCTTGTGTTTTAGTAGCTAATTCTTTTGCCAAGTCTTGGTTAAAGTTCAAGACAAGGAAATCATCCGCTGTCATCTTGTTCTGGATATTCCACTTGGCTGCTACATATTCCTCAAAAGAACCATGATAATCGATATGAGTTGGCATGAGGTTGGTAATAACCGCGATCTCAGGATGGAATTCTTGAACGCCCATCAATTGGAAAGAAGAAAGTTCCATAACAAGAGTGTCCTTGTCTGACGCAGTTTGGGCCACTTGACTGGCAGGATAGCCGATATTTCCTGATAAGAGACCATGTTGGCCAGCAGCAGTTAAAACTTCCCCGATCATCGTCGTTGTGGTCGTTTTTCCATTAGAACCAGTAATACCAACAATCGGTGCTTCTGAAATCAAGTAAGCCAATTCCACCTCAGTCAAGACTGGAATACCCTTTGACAATGCCTTTTCAATCATGGGATTGCTGTATGGGATACCTGGATTTTTCACCATCAGAGCAAACTCTTCATCCAAGAGTTCCAAAGGATGACCGCCTGTGATGACCTTGATCCCTTCTTCCAGCAAACTTTGGGCAGCTGGATTGTCCTCGAATGGTTTCCCGTCATTTACTGTCACAATGGCACCTAGCTTGTCCAACAAACGAGCTGCAGATTCACCAGACTTGGCCAAACCTAAAACAAGGACTTTCTTATTTTTAAATTGATCTATTACTTTCATGTCTCGAACTCCATTTCTACTCTTACTATTTTACCATTTTTATGGAAATAATTCTAAATGAAAATGCTCAGATTCAGCATTCTAACAAGCAAAAAGAGAGCCAAAACTCTCTTTTTATCTTCTTTTACTTTTACTGACCGACATGAGGGTAATATCTCGCAAGCTAAAGTATGCTAGGAAGAGCATGGCGATTGCGATAAAGAATTCTGTCGGTAGCTGAAAGATTTGCAAAACAGACAACATCAGCAAAATCAAGAGTGCTACAAAAGCAAAGACGACAAGTACGATATTGACAGTCCCTTTAATGCTTTCTGGTGTCGCAAATACATAGAGTAGTAATAAGAGGAGTCCTATGATTAAATAAACCATTTTTATCTCTTTCTAGCTCTTATTCAGCTGATTTTTTCTTCTTGTTAGCTTTCTCACGCTCTGCCTTGTTAAGGATTTGTTTACGCAAACGGATAGACTCAGGAGTTACTTCCATGTACTCATCGTCGTTCAAGAACTCAAGAGACTCTTCAAGTGTCAAGATACGAGGAGTCTTGATAACAGCCGTTTGGTCCTTAGTAGCTGAACGAACGTTAGTCATTTGTTTAGCCTTAGTGATATTAACTGTCAAGTCGTTTTCACGAGAGTTTTCACCGATGATCATTCCTTCATAAACCTCAGTACCTGGGTTGACAAAGATTGTTCCACGTTCTTCGATAGACATGATTGAGTAAGTTGTAGCCTTACCAGCATCGATAGAAACAAGGGCACCACGGTGACGTCCACCAATTTCACCTGGAATCAATGGTAAGTATTGGTCGAAGGTATGGTTCATGATACCGTAACCACGAGTCATTGACAAGAACTCAGTTGAGTATCCAATCAAACCACGCGCTGGAACAAGGAAGACCAAACGAGTTTGACCATTACCAGTGGAAATCATATCCAACATTTCACCCTTACGTTCAGAAAGGCTTTGGATAACAGAACCTTGGTATTCTTCTGGAGTGTCGATTTGAACACGTTCAAATGGTTCGCACTTAACACCATCGATTTCTTTTACGATAACTTCTGGACGAGATACTTGAAGTTCATATCCCTCACGACGCATTGTTTCGATAAGGATTGACAAGTGCAATTCTCCACGACCTGAAACAGTCCATTTATCTGGTGAATCAGTTGGGTCAACACGAAGGGAAACGTCTGTTTGCAATTCTGCCTGCAAGCGTTCTTCCACCTTACGAGAAGTTACCCATTTACCTTCTTTACCAGCAAATGGTGAGTTGTTGACCAAGAAAGTCATTTGAAGAGTTGGCTCATCGATGTGTAGGATTGGAAGAGCTTCTACTGCATCTGTCGGAGTAATGGTTTCACCGACAAAGATATCTTCCATACCTGAAACGGCAATCAAGTCACCTGCTTTTGCTTCTTGGATTTCACGACGTTCCAAACCAAAGAAACCGAAGAGTTTTGTAACACGGAAGTTTTTAGTTGTGCCGTCAAGTTTAGAAAGGGTAACTTGGTCCCCAACCTTAACAGTACCACGGAAGACACGACCGATACCGATACGTCCAACAAAGTCGTTGTAGTCCAAAAGTGATACTTGGAACTGCAAAGGCTCATCTGAGTTATCTACTGGAGCTGGGATGTGGTCGATAATCGTGTCAAAGATTGGTGCCATAGTAGCTTCTTGGTCAGCTGGGTCATCTGACAATGAAGAAGTTCCGTTGATTGCTGAAGCATACACTACTGGGAAATCAAGCTGGTCATCATCTGCACCAAGCTCGATGAAAAGCTCCAAGACTTCGTCCACTACTTCAGCTGGGCGAGCTGATGGTTTGTCGATTTTGTTAACAACCACGATTGGGACAAGGTCTTGTTCCAAGGCTTTTTTCAATACAAAACGAGTCTGTGGCATTGTTCCTTCGTAGGCATCTACGACCAAAACAACACCGTCAACCATTTTCATGATACGCTCAACTTCTCCACCGAAGTCCGCGTGTCCTGGTGTGTCCATGATATTGATACGAGTTCCGTTATAGGCAACGGCTGTATTTTTAGCAAGGATGGTAATTCCACGCTCTTTTTCGATATCGTTTGAGTCCATAGCACGCTCAGCCAATTCAGTACGTGCATCAAGCGTTTCTGATTGTTTCAATAATTCGTCAACAAGGGTTGTTTTACCGTGGTCAACGTGGGCGATAATCGCAATGTTACGGATATCTTCTCTTAATTTTGTCATGATTTCCTCTATAATATTCAAAATTTATTTTCTAACTGAACGATTATACCATAATTTCAGGTAAATAACATAACTCAAGCAAGTGTAAATGTTTTCACTCCGCTTTTCTTTTCACGTCAATCCTTTTCAAAGCAGACGACTTATGATAAGATAGGCACAGTATGCGTTTAGATAATTTATTAGCCCAAGAAAAAATCAGCCGAAAGGCCATGAAACAAGCACTTCTTAAAGGGGAAATTCTAGTCGATGGTTGCCCAGCCCGCTCCCTAGCCCAAAATATCGATACAGGACTACAAAAACTCCTTTTTCAAGACCAAATCATTCGAGGCTATGAGCACACCTATCTTATGCTTCATAAGCCTGCTGGTGTCGTTACAGCCAATAAAGACAAGAAACTCCAAACAGTCATGGACCTCCTTCCACCTGACATCCAGTCTGATAAGCTCTATGCCGTTGGCCGACTGGACCGAGATACGACAGGACTCCTCCTCTTGACCGATAACGGTCCCTTAGGCTTTCAGCTTCTCCATCCCCAATATCATGTCGATAAAACTTATCATGTTGAGGTTAATGGACTTCTGACACCTGACCATATCCAAGCCTTTCAAAAAGGAATTGTCTTTTTAGATGGTACTGTCTGTAAACCCGCAAGACTAGAAATTCTATCTGCAAGTTCTTCCCTCAGTCGAGCCTCCATCACCATTTCAGAAGGAAAATTTCATCAGGTTAAGAAAATGTTCCTCTCGGTTGATGTCAAGGTGACTAGCCTCAAGAGAATCCAATTTGGGGACTTCACATTGAACCCAGATTTAGCAGAAGGTAACTACCGCCCTTTGAACCAAAAAGAGTTACAAATCATTAAAAACTATTTAGAGATGAGTCGATAAAACAAAAAAGCTTTAAAATGTACTGACCCCAAAAAGTTAGACAATTAATTTATCCGAAGGATTTAGTTCTGTATTGCACAGGACTGAGTCCTTTTAGTTTTACCTTAATTCGTTTATTGTTGTAGTAATCAATATAGTCTACAATGGCTTGTTCCAATTGGTTGAGCGACTCAAATGACTTCTCATAACCATAAAACATCTCCGATTTCAGAATGCCAAAGAAAGACTCCATCATACCGTTGTCTGGGCTGTTACCTTTACGTGACATGGATGCTTGAATTCCCTTACCCTCTAGAAACTGATGATAAGAATCGTGTTGATATTGCCAGCCTTGGTCACTATGGAGAATCGTATTCTCGTAGCGCTTCTCTGTGAATGCTTGTTCCAACATTGTTTTTACTTGTTCTAAGTTGGGTGAAGTTGAAAGATTATAGGCGATAATTTCGCTATTAAAGCCATCTAAAACTGGTGATAAGTAAAGCTTTTGAGCGCTTGCTGGAATGGCAAATTCTGTCACGTCCGTATAACACTTTTCCATTGGTTTAGCTGCTTCAAATTGGCGTTGAATAAGGTTGTCTGCTTTCTTGCCAACATCTCCTTTATGAGAAGAATACTTGCGTTTCTTGCGTATTCTAGCTTGTAAATTGAGCACTTTCATCAAGCGTTGAACTCTTTTATGATTGACCACATAACCACGATTTCTTAATTCTAAATGGATTCGACGATATCCGTAATTTCCTTTTTGTTCGGTAAAAATAGCTTGAATTTCAGCTTTAAGCTTTTGATCCTTATCTGGTTTGTCTAGCTGTTTCAAATGATAGTAGTAGGTCGAACGAGCGAGTTTAATGGTTTTTAGAAGAATATCTAACGAAAACTCAGTCATTAATTCTTGAACAATTTCTGTCTTTCTTCTTTCTCTTTTTCCTCCTTCAAGCGGAGTTCTCTCAACTTTTTTAGGACAGCATTCTCCGCTCTCAGATACTCGTTTTCTGCTTGAAGTCGTTCTAACTCTGTCATCTCTTCGGGTTTCTTCTTTGGTTTACGTCCCATTTTAGATGGTCTCCCTTTTGTTTTCTCAACAATAGTATACCCGTTTTTCTTGTATTGTGCCATCCAATTTGGAAGCATACCACGATTTGGGAGAGCATATTCGAGAGAAACTCTATCTTGAGACCAGTTTTCATGTAGGACTTTATCAATCATTTCTTGTTTTAATTCAGGAGAATAGTAACGATTTTTTTCTTTTTTGACGAACTTTATTCCATAACGATCAATCAATTTAATCATGTACCTAATATTAGAATTGTTTATCCCAAATTTATTTGAAAGCTTCTCCAAGCTATATCCTTGTTTTCTAAGTTCATAGATCTGAACTTTATCATCATAAGTTAATTTCATAATAAAAGCACCCCAAAAGTTAGATTTTTTCTGTCTAACTTTTGGGGTGCAGTTCAAAATTAAAGCTTTTTTTATTGTTTATCTAAAAACTACTGCGACGGCTACAATCCAGTTAACTACAGAAATCACAATTCCTAAGATATTAAGAATCTTTTCTATTTTATAGTCTAATTGTGACTCTTTTTGGTATGAAATAGCCAAGACCAATCCTATGATACCCAAAATCAGACCCACTATTGGAGAAAGCAAACCAAGGACGATAGATAAGATACCTAAAATAAGTGAAGGTTTTTTCTTTTCTTGTGAATTCATATTATAAAATCTCCTTAAAATTAATATAAATGATGATACCATAAAATGCTAGCTTTATCTATCATTCGACAGATTTTTACAGAATGTTAGCTAGTCTTCACTTTCCCTTTCCAAGAATCCAGTCCATAAGAAAGGATATAAATCTCAGAAAAACCTTGTTTTTTCAAGTAAAGGGCTGCATTTGTAACTCGTTGCGCACGTTGATTTTCGTAAAGAAGGACAGGTTTGTCTTTACGAAGGGCTGCAAGACTAGTTTTCAACTGACTTGAAGGAATATTGCGAGCCCCAAGGATATGTTTTCTGTGGAATTCAGCTGGATCACGCAAATCAATCAATTGACCTGTACGAATCAAGGCTTCAAACTCCTCATTGTCTACGATTTTAGCCGCACGGCGAATACGAAGATAGTTAAAACCCATCCACGCCAACATTGCCAGTATAAGTGCCCACAAAATCCAAGTAACCATTAGTTCATTTCTCCATTTTTCTCAATATAATCCAATTCTACCTTGTGCTCTCTGCGAAGAACCGCTTCTGCTTCTAGATAGTCTAATTTGTCCATCAACCCTGCATCGTAAATCCGAGAGAGTTCCAACTTCATCAGTTCAATATCATATAAGCGTTTTCCCATGTAAACAATAATACCAAATCGTTTGAGGAATTGCTGCACATCATAGAATGTTTTCATAAGACTCATTCTAGCAAAATTTTATGTTTTTTTCAAGAAGAGACTCATACAAGAAGTAGCACAGAAATTAAAAAAGCTGCATCTTCTGCAACTTTTTAATCTGGCGGGAAATATCCCAACTGCTCAGCGATGTGAATTGCCTCCTGCCTGTTAGTCACTCCCAATTTTGAAAAGATATTGGCCAAGTGATTGGAAACTGTACGTTTACTCACATAGACCTTGTCACAGACATCATCAATGGTCAAGCCATTTCTAACCAGTTCTAGTATCTCGATTTCTCTTGGTGTTAGCACCTCTACCATCACTTCATCTGAAAAGATCTTACCTCCTAGATAAATCTTTTCCAGTTTTTTCACCAACTCATCTGGATCTATACTTTTATCTAGAAAGCCATAAGCTCCCATAGCTTTAGCTCGGTGTTCATACATCTTTTTGCTGTATCCCGTCAAAATTACAATCTTACTAGAACAACCATTGTCGATAATCTCTTGTGCCAAGGTCAGCCCATCATCTTGATACAGACTCGTCAGGTTGATATCAATCAAAATAATGTCGTAGTCATTAAAAGCAATCTCCGAAATAGTCGAAAAATTATCTACTAACTGGACCTTTTTAATGTTTTCCGATAACTCTAAAATCATCTTGATACTTTGGCTAAATAATTTATGATCATCAATTAACAAAATTTTCATAACACAACTCCTTATCAATCGGGAGAGTAATTTCTACACGAAATCTCTTATTATTTTCAAAAATCTGCATTTGACCACCTAAAACACTAATTTTATTAGACATATTTTTCAAGCCATAACCTAAGGATTTTTCTGTTTGAAGGCAGTCATTTTCAGAAATGATAAAAATAGTGTCATCATGCACATCAATCTTCAAAGAAATCCTTCCACCACTAGCGTACTTAACGGCATTGGTCGCCAATTCCTCAACCAGACGATAGGCAATTTTATCGTAAGGAGATAAAAGCCTAAAGTGGACAGGAAACTGTGTGACGACTTCATTTTCTGCGTGATAGCGCTTGACAATCCGATTAATCAGCCCTTGATACTGGATGTCTAACTGCTCGTCTGTTTCTACCATTGGCTGATAATAATCCATCCGCTCGCGAATCCGCTGAACCAACTCCTCTGTCACCAGATTGATCTGTTCACCAAAAGCTTGATTGCTACTATATTTATTGAAATTTTTTATTGCCATCACATTTTGCAAGATTTCATTGTGAAGAAATTCGGAGAACTGTTGTTCTGTGTCTTCATTTGCCAGCAGATTTTTCACCATACGGTTACGCTTTAAAAAGAGAACTTTTACATAATCCCTAGAATCTAACATTTCAGCAGAACGAAAGAGACGAATCAATTCTTCCGAACAAATCCCGAACAATAGTAACATGATATTCAAGACCAAAAAGCTCGTCTTTAAATCTAGACGAAAGATGATGAAAATGCCTACTAACAAAAACATAACCAGTAAAAACAAGCGTGAAAAAGCTTTTATATAGGACAATTTCAACTCTGATACCCTTTTTTGAAGAGAGCTGACAATCGTTTTGAAGTGTAAAAAAGCTAAGATACCAAGAATTTCTAGATACCAGACTAGGTTCATCACTCCTGAACCCCTCGTATTGATATACAAAAAGAAATAAGAAAGAGGCAATATCAAAGCTAATATCCACAAATTTCGTCTCTGATACTTGAGTTTATTTTTCAACTCTTTATGATATAAAATCAGTAAAATCAAGGGAACAAGTTTTAAAAAGAAAGACGCAAACAAGGACAGAAATAGAAAAATTGAAGGACTTAACAGATATGAACTAATGGTGATTAGTGTCAACACAAAGGACACACTCAACAGTTCTTCTCCTATTTTCTCTCCCAGAAAGATGATAGACAGAGAACTATACACCAATAAAAAAGAGTTGAGCGGATGAAGAATATCAAAAAAGTGCAACAGGGTGCTCGCAACTCCTTGATTAAATATGGATTGCCAGCTAATGAGAAACATCATCAGGAGCAACCAAAGTTTCAACTCACTATACCGAAAGGTCACAATATTACAAATATAGCTAAATACAATTAAAGCAATAATCAGCAATAAAACCATCTGCAAGGAAAAATCTGTCGAAAAGTCCAGAGGAATCCTATAATAAATATAAATCATTAAAGCTAGATTATTAAAAATCGTCAACCACCACAATAAAAGTGAGTTTTTCGAGAGCGATTTGACAAACTGTTTCATATGTATCCACTTCCTGAACTACTTTAATATTATTATAACACAATACCAGAATTGTCGGATAGGCAACTCTGGTATTTGACTTAATTTTCAATAATTTGCCAACTTACTCTGTAAGTCACTAGCAAGTAAAGAACAAAGAGTAAAACCGCTACTCCCAGATAGGTGATATCAATAGAAATGCTGGTATTAGCGAAATTCTCAAAATAGCCCAAAAGAGCGGTACTCAAGGCAAGTGATAGAGGACCTGCGATAAGCAGCGGAACCAAGAAATAACTTAGAATCTGTTGCAAAAGAATAAAGCGATTTTGCTTTCTCTTGTTCCCAAGAAGGTATAAGATTTGATAATCATTAACACTATCCAAAGCACTTGTAGAAGTTTGAAGAGACAAGATACTGAGGGAAATAATGATAAAAATAACACTAACAAAAATCATGACAAAGACAATGACGCCCATAAATCCAAGATAAATCTCAAAAATTCTTCCTTTGGTTTGATAGACGAACGAATTCAACTCTTCTCCATCACGAGTGAAGTAGTATTTTTCAATCCACTGACTCAAGAATGTTTCTACTTCCCGTTTGTCAATGTTTTCTTTGAAATTGGCAACATAGGTCGTGTGATCTTCCGTCAATCCAACTACTACCTTATCTGGTACAATTAAGGTTCCTGCGTCATTTGTAGTTACTGAAGATAAAAAGTAAACTGTTTCAAGTGGCTTTGAAGAGGCAAGGTTGAGAGAACGACCGTTAATCATGAAGGTTTTGGTCGTTGATAGAAAGTCCTGGATCTGCTTGGCAGTTCCTTTATAATTGGCATTGACTAGAAATTGGTCTTCTGCCAAGTCAACCGCTTTTTTCCCTTGCAGTTTGCGGAGATGATTGTAAGCAGAAATTCCTAAAATCGGTACTTTTGATTCAGGAAGTTTCTTATCATGCTCCCAGAGATTGCTAGTATCAATCAAATCTTTATAAGTTAAATCACTAGAATAGATAGGACAGCTGTACTCCTCTTTGATGACATTAAAGTCAAAGCCATCGGCTTTCAATCTGTCTTTGACAGATTCCTGAGAAAATTGAAACTCTTTACCACGGTAGAGATTGACAGTTACATCATAAGGTGAGTATTTGTTCAGCTCTCGATTCATAGTCGTATAGGCACTACCACTAAAAACTAGTAAGCTGAGAGCCAGTGTCAAGGTCAAGGATAAGACAGCCAACGTGACCGAATTACTATCAGCTTGTTTTGAAAATTGACGAACTTTAAAACTGTTTAGTTTGTTATAGTAGGTTTGAGGCAGTTTTCTAAGGGAAACCAAGATAAAATGGCTCAAGGTATTGTAAAACAAAATCACAAAAATCACTAAGACAGATACCAGCAAGATACCCCAGCTTTTCAAGAGTGATAGATGGTGATAGTCTGAAAAATAGAGAGCACCAAAACCGATAACAGCTGTCGAAAGAATAAAGAGAAGTGCTTGAAGAACTGGCTTGCCTTTTGCTAAGACAGATTTTTTGACCCCATTTTCTTGAATGAGTGCAATGATATTTTGCTTTCTAAAGGTAAGAATGTCCATGACACCAACAATAAAACTGGTTACCAAATAGGAATAAACTAGCAAGATGATAGACTTGCTATCAAAGAAAACCAGATTACCAAAGTAATTAGCCATGAAAAACTCAGATGCAATCTTAGCTAGAATGACCAGTAAGATCACTCCAAGCAAGAAACCTAGAATCAAGGAAAAGATATTGACCAGCATGGTTTCAAAGAACAGGGTACGGATAATCTGCTTCTTCTTCATTCCCAGCGTTGCATAAAGTCCCAGCTCTTTCTTGCGCCGTCCCAGCACAAAATTTGTGGCGTAAACGATGAGAAAGGAAATCGCCGATAGAATCAGATAGGAAAGCAAGCCCATGTACTGGCTCATCACCGTCGTCAGCGTTTCCTTTGCTCCTGATAAACTCTGCATCACTGGATGGCTTGGTAAAGCATTAAAAGCATAGAGCAAGCTATAAATCAAGGTCAGACTGAAAAAATAGATGGTATAGGTCTGTAAATTTCGAAATACATTTCGTAAAATCAATTTTGGATACATACTCTCCTCCTCCTATCTGGTACGGCTGTAAATCTCTTGCAAATACTGTTCATTAGATAAGCTGTTACGTTCCAAATCATCCATAATCTTTCCATCGCTAAGTAGCACCATCCGTGAAGAATACTTGGCTGCGGCAGGATCATGCGTAACCAGTAAAATGGTAATACCAAAACTTTTATTGATTTCCTGCAAAAGTGCCATCAGTTTTTCAGAATTGGCAGAGTCCAAGGCTCCTGTCGGCTCATCTGCGATAATCAGTTTAGAATCATCAATCAAGGCTCTAGCAGTTGCCACACGTTGTCTCTGACCACCTGATAACTGATTAGGAAACTTATCTTTTAAGTTTTGGATGGCCAACTTATCCAAAATTTCCTCAATCTTATCCTGATGTTTTTTGATATTTTTCCCCTGAATTTGAAGAGGTAGAACAATATTTTCATAGACCGTCAAGGTTTCCACCAAGTTGTAGGCTTGGAAAATATAGGAAATGTTTTTAGCACGATAGTCAGCTAGTTCATTTTCCTTGGCATGGATGATGTCAAAATCTTCAAATCGAATCTCACCTGACGTTGGTTTATCAATCGTTGAAATACAGTTGAGGAGTGTTGTTTTTCCACTACCACTGGCACCCATAATTGCCAGAAATTCACCTTTTTCAACGGACAAGTTCACATCTAATAAAGCATGAACGATATTATCCCCTTGACCAAATGTTTTCGTTAATCCTGTTACAATAAGCTGTTTCATCATTTCATTCCTCCGTTTCTTTATTACTCTCTTATTATACGGTTCCTTTCAATGTTTGGCATGAGTATTTTGTGCAATATATTCAAGTAATAAAAAAACCGATGCCTTTTTCAGGTATCGGTCGATGTTGATTATTTGCGATCGTTTCTTTTTTTCATAAAGTAAACAATCCCTATGACAACAACTCCTAAGACCAGTACAGGTGCATAGAATTCTAGTGTTCCAATAATTCCTTCCATTTTATCCTCCTGTCAAAAAATAGAGAGTTTTATTCACAGCGCACGTTTGACGAAATACATTCATAAGAATATGCAAACCACCAAGCACAGCGCCCCTGTGCTGTTAATCTAACAGCCGTACCCTAACCCAGCAGCAGATTTTCCATCCAATTCTTGGCTATTAATTTCCACAATCCAAAGAATCAATCTCAAAGTTATCTTGTTTTATTTGTATTTCTCCCGTAAATATAACACCAAATTAAAATGTTGTCAATGTTTTGAAATAAAACACTAGAATCTTCCTTTTGTTTTATCTAACAGCGAACATTATTTCTCGTACACTCATAGGAATAGGTGAAATACAATCCACAGAGACCTGCTAGTGTCATTTTAAAAGCTGTATCCCACAAGCTTCTGATTTCCCGAAAAGTTCTTGGTTTTCAACCTCAAAACTTAGAGAATCAATTTCTAAACGATTTGTATTTTTAGCCATAAGGTTGCCTCCTTCCTTCTTTTGGATGATCATCTTTACAATAACCAGTATAAACTCTAGTATTGGATAAGTAATGAGTAAATCGTGCAAGTTTCTTATTTTCGAGGAAAATTTTTATAGTTCTCAATTAAAAAACAGCTGAACAATCTCTTACTCAGCTACTTTTTTACACTATTTCTTAAATTATTTAGAATTTTCTTCTTAGTTACTTTACAGAGACCCACACACTCCCCCTGATTTTCCTATCTTCCTTGGCGATTCTGACGCAAGTGTGGTACAATAAAAACATGAGAATTCAACAATTACACTATATTATCAAAATCGTCGAAACTGGCTCCATGAATGAGGCAGCCAAGCAACTCTTTATCACTCAGCCTAGTCTATCCAACGCTGTGAGAGATTTGGAAAATGAAATGGGCATTGAAATCTTTATTCGTAATCCTAAGGGTATCACCTTGACCCGTGATGGGATGGAGTTCCTCTCTTATGCCCGTCAGGTTGTCGAGCAGACCCAACTTCTGGAGGAACGTTATAAAAATCCTGTCGCCCACCGCGAACTTTTCAGCGTTTCTTCTCAACACTATGCTTTTGTAGTCAATGCCTTTGTCTCTCTGCTCAAGAAAAGTGATATGGAAAAATACGAGCTCTTCCTTCGTGAAACTCGGACTTGGGAGATTATTGACGACGTCAAGAACTTCCGTAGTGAGGTCGGTGTCCTATTTTTGAACAGCTACAACCGTGATGTTTTAACCAAGATGCTGGATGACAATCACCTGCTGGCTCACCATCTCTTCACAGCGCAACCGCATATCTTTGTCAGCAAGACCAATCCTCTGGCAAAAAAAGACAAGGTGAAACTCTCTGATTTAGAAAACTTCCCTTATCTGAGCTATGACCAAGGGACACACAACTCCTTCTACTTTTCAGAAGAGATTCTATCTCAAGAGCATCACAAGAAATCCATTGTGGTTAGTGACCGTGCCACCCTCTTTAACCTCTTGATTGGTCTGGATGGATACACGATCGCAACAGGGATTTTGAACAGCAACCTCAACGGAGACAATATCGTTTCTATCCCACTGGATATTGATGACCCAATTGAGCTGGTTTATATCCAGCATGAAAAAACCAGCCTGTCTAAGATGGGCGAACGCTTTATCGACTATCTCCTAGAAGAAGTTCAGTTTGATAGTTGAGAAATGATAAGAACCAATATGTAGGCTAGCAACAACCTGCACATTGGTTCTTTTTACTTATAATTAAAAGTTTCCCCTGCCAGCTTATCAGCAAGTTTAGGAAAGAGGGTATAAAACTTATGGGCTAGGTTCAACAACATCGGTAGATTGAGTTCTCGTTTGTTTTTTCCTATAATCTTGACAATCTTTTTAGCCACTGCATCTGGTTTCAACAGGAAGCGTTCAACCGACTTGAGATAGGTACCATCTGGGTCGGCTTGGTCGAAAAATCCTGTTCGGATTGGTCCTGGATTGACTGTTGTCACATAGACTCCATATGACATAAGTTCGAGGCGTAACGCATTTGAAAAACCAATGGCCGCAAACTTGGTCGCTGAGTAAAGACTAGACTTGCCAGTAGCGATTAAACCTGCCATGCTAACGATATTGATGATATGGCCTTTTCGACTTTCCTTCATTCGAGCCGCAAGGCGTCGAGATAGATTCATCAGGGCAAAGGTATTGACCTCAAACATCTGGTGAATATCTTGGTCGGAAATCTGGTCAAATTCCTCAAAGATCCCGTAACCAGCGTTGTTTATCAAGACATCAATCTTGCCATAACGGAGATAGAGGTCTGCTACCAGAGTTTCTAAGGCTGAATCATCGGTAATATCGATTTCAATCAATTCTGCATGGGGATGATTTCCGTAGAGCTGGGCTAATTTTTCCTTATTTCTACCAAGCAAGATGAGTTGGTCATTTGGCAAGAGTTTGACTATTTCTTGGGCTAGACCACCGCTAGCTCCGGTAATGAGAATAGTAGGCATACTTATCCTTTCTCAATCTTTTAGATTTCCACTTCTTCCAAGTCTTTGACCACATGGACATTTTCAAAAACACTAGCAGCGTCTTTTTTGAGCTTGCTGATATCTTTTGAAAGGAAACGGGCACTGATATGGTTGAGCAAGAGGCGTTTGGCTCCTGCTTCTACTGCTACTTGTGCAGCTTGCATGTTAGTAGAGTGGCCATGGTTACGAGCAATTTTTTCATCACCCTTGCCATAAGTGGACTCATGGACAAGGACATCGGCATTAACAGCCAGACGCACACTGGCATCCGTTTTTCGAGTGTCTCCTAAAATAGTGATAATTTTACCTGGACGTGGAGCTGAGATATAGTCTGCTGCCTTGATTTCAGTCCCATCTTCAAGAACAACGTTCTGACCATTCTTGATTTTCCCAAAAAGTGGTCCAAATGGGACACCAGCAGCCTTGAGTTTTTCAGCATCCAGCGTTCCTTCAAGTTCCTTTTGCATGACACGATAACCAACACAGAAAATTGTGTGGTCCAGCTCCTCTGCATACACCGTGAATTTATCGGTTTCAAGGATTTTCCCTAAAGAATCTTGGTCAAACTCATGAAAATGAATACGGTAAGGCAGGCGCGAACCTGACACACGAAGGCTGGTTAAGACAAAGGACTTGATTCCTTGCGGTCCATAGATTTCCAAATCTGTCTGCTCTTCATTGGCTTGAAAGGCACGGCTCGAAAGGAAACCTGGCAAGCCAAAGATGTGGTCTCCATGCAGGTGGGTGATAAAAATTTTGCTGACCTTACGTGGTCGAATTGTGGTTTCCAGAATACGATTTTGCGTTCCTTCTCCACAGTCAAAGAGCCAAACTTCGTTAATCTCATCCAAGAGTTTCAGGGCGAGACTTGAAACGTTGCGGGCTTTAGAGGGCTGACCAGCCCCCGTTCCTAAAAATTGAATATCCATTCGATACTTTCTAATTAATCAATATATAACATGGCTGTGCGGTTTTCCGATCGGAAATAGCGCTTGCCAGTAAAAGCTCTAGCTTCTTGCAATAAATCCTCTTGACTGTAGGCTTTGAGACGTTTACGACCATCAGCCAAGCTTTCCAAATCAGTCAAAGCTGTGAGACTCTCCATGCTAACAACTTCCTCATCTACAACAGCCTTCATGTAAATCTTACCAGACTCTTCAAAGACCAGTTGATGGGGGAAAATTTGCGCAATTTCAAAAAGCAAGTCATCCGAAATCTTCTCTTCATTTTCAGAGAAAATCCGACCCAGACCCTCACTCTCATAACAAAAACCAAAGGATTTACCCGACAGATTAAGCCGAATAAAAGGCTTATTTTCTAGGGTGAAACTTGGCTCAGTATTGTAAAGATTCAGTTCCTGACTGAGTTCCGCAAAATAATCCGTCGCAGCCTCAGGACTTTTTTTCTGGTAGAGTTCTGCAAAATAAGCATTGACCACGCTAGGCGGAGGAGTGATCAGTGCCAACTGCTCTTGCTCTGTTTTACCAGCTAGAAGTTGATCCAGATAGACCTTATCCAGACTTGTATAGCCCCCATATTTTAGAGCCAAGGTTTTAATATCAGTCATAAAATTCCTCTAACCTCCATTTATTTTTCTCGGAAATGTAGCCTGAAATCACTTCGCCGTCTTCCTGATAATCACGTTCTTCAAGAATCGCAACACTTTCTAAATCATGAATCTTGTAGGACTTAGAAAAAGGCACGCGCAGGGTAAAAGATTCAAAAATATCCTTGATTTTCTCTAAAAATAGTGTCTGCAAGTTCTCACGACTATCCTCAGACTTGGCAGAAATGAGGGCATAAGGCGTTTGGGTCGGCGTAAAATCCTCCACCAAATCCGCTTTATTATAAAGGGTCAAGCGAGGAATATCTTCCATGTCCAGGTCTTTCATGATGGACAGGACTGTTTTTTCATGCTCCTCATGGTAAGGATTGCTGGTATCGATAACATGAACCAGAAGGTCCACATGCTTGCTTTCTTCCAAGGTTGACTTGAAACTGGACACCAACTCTGTCGGCAAATCTTGAATAAAGCCAACTGTATCTGTCAAAGTTACTTGGAGATTGCCTCCCAGATGGATACTCTTAGTTGTCGCGTCCAAAGTCGCAAAGAGCTCGTCTGCTTCATACTGTGTCTTACTGGTCAAAGTGTTCATGATGGTTGATTTCCCAGCATTGGTGTAACCAATCAAACCAATCTTAAAGGTGCTTGACTCCAAACGTTTTTCTCTGACAGTCGCCCGATTTTTCTCAACCACCTTGAGCTGGCGCTCGATATCCGTAATTTGATTGCGAACACTACGACGATTCAGCTCCAGCTGGCTTTCACCAGGTCCACGGGAACCAATTCCCCCTGCCTGACGACTGAGCATAATTCCCTGACCAACCAAGCGAGGCAAGAGATATTTGAGCTGAGCTAGGTGAACTTGGAGCTTCCCTTCATGGCTTCGAGCTCGCATGGCAAAGATATCCAAAATCAACTGCATACGGTCAATGACCTTGACACCGAGAACTTCTTCTAAATTGACATTTTGCCGTGGAGTTAAACGGTTGTTGACGATGACAGTGGTAATTTCTTCTGCATCCACCATAAGCGCAATTTCTTCTAACTTACCAGAGCCGACGAAGGTCTTGGAATCATATTTTTCACGTTTTTGTCTGTAGCTATCTACAACGACTGCCCCTGCTGTTTTCGCTAAACTGGCCAATTCTTCCATAGAGAGATCAAAATTGTCCATGCCCTGCAATTCTACACCAATGAGCAGGACCCGTTCCTCTTTTTTCTCCGTTTCAATCATCTAAAAACTCCTCTATCTGGCTTAAAATGCGATCTTTTACACCAGTTTCTCCAATCTGATAAAAGGTCACCTGCATGCGATTACGGAACCAGGTCAACTGACGTTTGGCAAAACGACGAGTCGCCTGTTTGAGACTCTCACTAGCATCCTCCAAGGTCTGCTCTCCACGGAAGTAAGGAAAGAGTTCCTTGTAACCAATCCCTTTAGCAGCCTGCACATCTGGATAATGGTCAAACAACCACTTAGCTTCGTCTAGAAGTCCAGCTTCAAACATCAGGTCCACTCGGTGATTGATACGCTCATAAAGCTGACTGCGCTCATCGTCCAAGCAGATAATCAGCGGTTCATATAGACTCTCTTTATTTTCCAAATCCTGACCAAAATGGGCAATTTCCAAGGCACGCATAGCACGACGACGATTAAACTGGGGAATCTCAAGATCTTCTTGCTCCACCAGATGGGCTAATTCCTCATCTGTATAAGGTTCCAAACTAGCCCGATAAGCCAAAATCTCCTCATGAGGAGTCTCTCCACCTAAATGGTAGCCTTCTAATAAGCTCTGGATATACAGTCCAGTCCCACCAGCAATAATAGCTAGCTTGCCACGACTGTGAATATCCTCAATAGCCATCTTAGCTTCTGAAACAAAATCAAAAGCCGAGTAAGACTCGGTTACCTCTCTAACATCGATTAAATGATGAGGAACAGCTGCCTGCTCTTCTGGACTAGCCTTGGCCGTCCCAATATCAAGTCCTCGATAGACTTGCTGGCTATCTCCACTAACCACTTCGCCATTAAAACGCTTTGCAACTTCGATGGCAAGGGCTGTTTTTCCAACTGCAGTCGGTCCAACAATCACAATTATTTTTGTTTTCATCTTTTTTCCTTGAAAAATTCCCATTTTTTCGTTACTATTATTATAACACAAAAAGGTCAGTCAGAAAAATGTGACCTCTTGAGGAGGCTGGCTGATTAAGAAGATAAAGGAGGAAGACTCATGGCTAAAGGATTCGCTAAAGGTCTTGTAACAGGTGTCGCAGGAACTGTCGCTGCAGTTGCAGGTGCGGTATACGCATTCAAAAAGAAAGTAATCGAACCAGAAGAGCAAAAAGCAGCTTTCATCGAAGAAAACCGTAAAAAAGCAGCTCGTCGCCGCGTATCACGTTAAGAAACAAAAGAAGTTGGGATTTATTGTCTCAACTTCTTTTTTCGGCTCTTTTAAATAGCTAAGTCAAACTTCAGCTGCGGCTTGACAGGGTCATAATCCACCAGCTCAAAATCTTCTGCTTTAATATCAAAGAAATTGGTCTTATCTGGTACATTCAAGACCAAACGTGGTTGGCAGTTTGACGGCTCACGACGAAGCAATTCCTCTGCTTGTTCAAATTGATTGTCATAGATATGGAGGTTGTTGATGAAGTAGAAGAACTTCCCAACCTTCCAGCCAAAATGCTTGGCAATCATCATTTGAAGAGCTACGTACTGCATAGCATTGATGTGGTGGGCCACCAGCATGTCATTCGAGCGCTGGGTCAAGGTCGCATCCAGATAGATTTCTCCATCAACACGGCGGACATCAAACATGGTCTGAAAGGCGCATGGGAGCAGCCCATCTGTCTCTTCGAAAGCTTGGTAATCCCAGAGGGAGATGATGTTGCGGCGGTTCCAAGGATTGTCTTCCAACTGCTTGAGAAGTTTATTGATAATGTCGTGTTTCTTAACAACAGCACCATAGCGCTCACCAATGGTTCCTGTATCTCCCACTTCCCAGTCATTCCAGTAATGAACATTGTATTTGTCATTGAGCACCTCAAGGCTATTAGACTGGTCTTGGTAAATCCAGAGCACTTCCTTGATGGCGGATTTAATTGCAATGGGTCGCAAAGTCGTGATGGGGAATTCTCCTTTAGATAAGTCATACTCGGCAAAGGCACCCGTTACGTACTTAGAATTGGCAACTGTCCCATCCTTGTACTTGGGACGTGCCTGTTCAGAAAAGACGCCGTCTTTGAGGATTCGTTCAATATTTTCTTTAAAAATCGTATCTGCTTTTGTCATTTACTCTCACCTCATTTATTGTCCTAACTAGTATAGCATAAAAAAAGAAAGGAGGAAAATCACTCGCTTATGGTATGCAATTTTCTCCTTTTTTATTTTATTGTAAAACAAGTGATGCTGCTCCGATAACTCCAGCGTCGTTTCCTAGGGTTGCAAGAGCTAGTTTAGTAGTTGTGCGTACTTGTGGGAAAGTATTTTCATCGTAGACTTTTTGAACACCTTGTAGAAGGAATTCTCCTGCAGCTGACACACCACCACCAATAACGATTGTTGATGGGTTTAGGATTGAACCGATGTTAGCACAAGCGATTCCCAAGTAACGTGAGAAGTTACGGTAAACGATCAAAGCAAGGTCGTCTCCTTCTTTTGCAAGGTCAAAGACTGTCTTAGCGGTTACTTCTTCTCCGTTATCAATCAAGCGTTTCAAGGCTGCATCGCCTTCGTATTCATCGGCATAGCGACGAGTCAAGTTGACAATACCTGTTGCTGAAGCAACTGTCTCAAGGCAGCCTTTTTTACCACAAGTACATGCGATTGGTTGGTCAAAGTCAACAGTGATGTGGCCAAGCTCACCTGCTGCACCAGCAACACCGTGAAGCAATTTGCCTTCTGCGACGATACCGCCACCAACACCAGTACCAAGTGTCATAAAGACAACATCTGGTTGGTTATCACCAGCACCCATCCAGCGCTCACCAAGAGCTGCCACGTTAGCATCATTATCGATGAAGAATGGAATGCCCAAAGCTTTTTCAATTTTCTCTTTAATTGGTTGAAGGGTTTTCCAGTTGAGGTTGTAGGCACCAATAACTGTTCCTTTTTCACGGTCAACCACACCTGGTGATCCCATTCCAATACCTTGGAAGTCTGCTGCTGCCAATCCAAGCAAGTCCAAACGGTGTTGAATAGACTCAATCATATCATCTACGATATGACTTCCCTCATCCAAAATGTTGGTCTTGATAGACCATTTTTCTTGGATTTCTCCTGCTGTTGTCAAGATTGCAAATTTGATAGAAGTTCCACCAAGGTCAATCCCAATAATCTTTTGACTCATCATATTCTCCTTTTTCATTATGAATTAATTGAAAATGCTTACAGTATTAGTATAACAAAAACTAATCGTTTATGCAAAGGTTTGCATTAACTTTCTAAATTTTATCTGATTTATGGTTTCCAGAGACCTGAAGCATCTACATAATAACGTCCGCCATCAACTCGCTCATTTTTAGCCATTTTGCCATCTGATTTCAAATAGTAGTTTCCTTGCCATGCATTGCGAGCATAAGAACCATCTGATTTCAAGTAATACCAGGCTTGATAAGAAGAGTCATAAACCCACTCACCTTGTGCCATTTTACCGTTTGACTTCAGGTAGTAAGCTCCTTGCCATGCATTGCGAACATAAGAACCATCTGATTTCAAATAATACCAAGCTTGATAAGAAGAGTCATAAATCCATTCACTCTGTGCCATTTTACCATCAGCTTTCAGGTAATAGCTTCCCTGCCATGCATTTCTCACTAGATTTCCATTTCCATCAAAATAGTACCAAGAACCGTCCTGCTTAACCCAGCCACTTGTTGTTGCTGAACTTGTATTATTTTGAGTCGCAGTTGCTTGTTTTGCTTTAAAGGCACCCTTAGGAGCATTTTTCAATTCGCAAGCCACACCATCATGATCGCGGTCTAACTTGGCAGAATAACCAGGATCCCCCTCATGAAGATCTGAATAGCCATTAGCCCAAGCTTCCGTACAGCTAGAAAAATGGATGTTTTCTTCTGCTAAAACTGGTTGTGAAAACAAAGCCAAAACTGGCAATGTTGCCAGACTCATTTTTAAAAATAAACGTTTATTCATTTCTTTCTCCTATAACGATGTTATCGATTTCACTATTATTTTATCAAACTTATTTCAGCAATTCAAGAAAAGGTTTAATCTGTTCAGCAAACTCTTTTGGTTTAGCTTCATTCAAGACATGAGGACCATCTGGTATAATCTGAAATTGAGATTCTGATATTAGTTTATGAAGACTTCTCATAGAACTAAGATTCGGTTTATCTTTGCTGCCACAAATTAGTAAGGTTGGATAAGGACAAGTTCTTGATATATCAGTTAAATCAAGTGTCTTCAATTCCTCAGAAACTCCGACCATAAAAGCCTTGTCTGCTCCCTGTTTTTCAAATACTTTTTTGGGAAGTAGTTTAAAAATCATCAACAGCTCGGAGATTTGATAAATCGTAACTAGATAGTTCTAATGCCAGGGCAGCACCTAAGGACAATCCAACCAAAATAAAAGGTTCTGTCTCTTGAGCTAGATGCTGATAAACTCGCTCTTTAGCTTGTTGATAGTTGCTAACTCCAGAAGGAAATAACTCAATAGCCTCAGAAGGATAATCTGTCAGTAGATTCCGAACTTCTTTCCAACTATCTGCTGACTGACCTAGGCCATGTAAAAAT
>NZ_JAPVZJ010000013.1:0-55164 GCF_041432295.1 Streptococcus sp. 27098_8_109 | reverse complement strand
GAGTTGTTTTCAACTCTTACTATTATACAGACTTTTCTAACTTTGTCAACTACTTTTTCCTATTTTTTTCATTTTTTTTGCATAGCTTCTTACCGAGTACGGATATCAAACTCCTTAAACACAATACGTAAGTCTCTTAATACTCTTTGACGTCCTCGGAAGCGTTCATGTCTTAAGACGCGCTCTAACTCTTCTTGTTTGTCTTTACTTTGTTTGTTTCTATAATCTCGTAGTGTCTCATGAAAGAGATAATACTCATCTAGCCACAGACCTCCCTCACTGATACGATGACTAATTTCACCTACTTCTTCATAAGGTTCTTTATCATATCTACGCTTCTGGCTTTCTTGTTTACGGATATGGTCTAAAATTCGATTACGGAATTTAGTTTTGAAGTATTTTCGTAAACGAGGAATATCTTCTACTAGCTCTTCTTCTCTACTGATCAATTCATGTAAGCAGAGCATACCCTCTTGGTCCCAATCAGTTAACTCCCATAAATGCAAGTAATATTCATTTCTACTCTTATACACAATTCCCTGGACTTCTTTATACAATTCTTTAAACATAACGTCCCCCTTTCTAGATACAGTCTAACAGATTCAGAAACACTTTTGGCACGTTTCATCCATTCTGTTCCCTACACCGTCTAAACTGCACAAAAAAGAGAGGTCTTGCCTCTCTCAGGGTTATAATTCTGCAATTTGGTTTAAGTTTACTTCTGCAACTGTGTCATTACCAAACATAGAGATAATCATCTTCACTTTATTGTTATCAATCTCTGTAATCTTACCAGTATAGTCTGCAAAAGCACCATCAATGATACGTACAGTTTGACCAACTTCAACATCGATATCAAACTCTTGTACAGTTTGTCCCATAGAAACCAAGATATCACGGATTTCTTGTTCCAATAATGGAGTTGGTTTTGATCTATTTCCGTGAGATCCGACGAATCCTGTAACGTTTGGTGTGTTTCGAACAACAAACCAAGCTTCATCTGTCATGACCATTTCTACAAGAACATAACCTGGAAAGCGATTTTCTTCTACTTCTTTTCTCTTTCCATTTTTTTCAACTTGCACTGTTTGTGTTGGAATTTCAACACGTAAAATATTATCCAACATATTGTAGGTTTGTGCACGTTGTAATAGATTTTCTTTTACCTTATTTTCATAACCAGAATAAGTTTGTAAGACAAACCATCCTTTATCAAAACTATCCATGATACTTCCTTTCATAATAGAAGACTTTTAGCGGGAATAACTCCACAGTTCTTCTAAAAAATGTTAATAAATCGAATCAAACCTGAAACAATCAACTGGTCAAAAATATAAATAATCACAACAAAGAAAGCAGTGTATTCCATGATAGAACGAAAATCTCTCCAGCTTTCCTTGCGAGTTGGCCATGTTGTGTCTTTAAGAAGTCTAAAAATATCTCCAATAAAACGCATCGCTCTCTCCTATCTCGTTTCTCTGTGTGTAGTATACTTACCACAATGTTTACAAAATTTATTTACTTCTAGTCGTGTTGGCTTGGGGTTTCCACTGATCTTGATTGAATAGTTTCTAGAACCACAAACCGCACAAGCTAGGCTTGCTTTTTTTAGTGCCATAACGCCTCCATCTTATCTATTATAACAAGAAAGCTAGGCTTTGACAAGCATCTTAACGAAATAGATTGACTACCGAATCCCATATTGTTTGTGCTTTTTCCTTAATTTTAGCATCTGATATAGCACGACTCGCCTCATCTACCAGATTTTGTGCACGACTTCTAATATCAGAAATGGTATCATCCGTCTGATTGGTTTCGTTACTCTGTACTTGATTACTTGTATTGGCTGGTGCAATTCCATTTTGCTTATAAGCATTTTCAACTGTAAAGGTACTTCCTGGCGTATAAGGTAAAATTGTATTTGCAATGTTTCTAAAGACATGGGCTGCACCGTTTGAAGTAGATCCTGCTAGATAGTGGCTTTCATCAGTGGTAGGGAAACCAAGCCAGTGACTAATCACCACATCCGGAGTATAACCAATTACCCACTGGTCACTTGTATATACCGGATTAAAAACTGCTTCAGTTGTACCAGTTTTTCCAGCCATAACATAATCTGCAGGTGATGAACTAATACCTGTTCCGTTTGTGAATGTCCCCAACATCATACTGGTCATCTTGTCAGCTACAGACTTATCGATCACCCGCTTTTGTGAATTCTTATGGCTTGCAATAACTTGTCCACTAGCATTTTCAATTCTACTAATAAAATGAGCTTCCGGCATTAAACCTTCATTTGCAAAGGCAGCATATGCTTGAGCCATTTGAAGAGGATTGGTTTCGACACCGCTTCCCAAAGCAACACCAAGAACACGGTCGACTTTTTCCATGTTGAGTCCGAATTTTTCTCCGGCCTCAAAAGCCTTGTCAACACCCAAGTCATTAACAGTGGCAACAGCAGGTAGATTAAGCGATTCTGCCAAGGCTTGATACATAGGAACTTCTCGACTCGTTTTGATTCCTGCATAGTTATCAACCTTATAGCTGTCATACTGCATGGTATGGTTATCCAACTGCTTATTCAAGGCCCAACCTGCTTCAACTGCTGGCGTATAAACAACTAAAGGCTTAATTGTAGAACCAGGACTACGTTTTGATTGGGTTGCATAGTTGAAATTCCGGAATCCAGTTTTATCATTGTCAGCAACTTGACCAACAACTCCACGAACTCCCCCTGTTTTCGGTTCGAGAGCTACACTTCCTGATTGAGCAAACGTTCCATCCTCTGCCCTCGGAAATAGTGAGGTATTTTCATAAACAACCTGCATATTTGCTTGGTAGTTTTGGTCCAGCTCTGTGTAAATGCGATAGCCATTGTTGACAATCTCTTCCTCTGTTAGATTATACTTGGAAACAGCTTCATTAACCACCGCATCAAAATAAGAAGGATAGCGGTAATCTGATATTTTTCCTTCATACTTATCTTGTAATCGCGAAGCCATATCAATTCCTGCAGCTTCGGTTTCTTGATTTTTATCAATATAACCCGCTGCAACCATATTTTGTAAAACAGTATCTCGACGATTAGTCGAATCTTCTAAGGAATTCAAGGGATTATACAGTTCCGGTCCTTTGAGCATCCCTGCCAGAGTCGCAGCTTGATCCAGACTCACTTCTGATGCTGAAACTCCAAAGTATTTCTTACTCGCATCTTCTACACCCCATACACCATTTCCAAAATAAGCGTTGTTAAGGTACATGGTTAAAATTTGATCCTTACTATATTTTTTTGTTAATTCTAATGCAAGGAAAAATTCTTTCGCTTTTCTCTCAACAGTTTGATCCTGCGACAAATAGGCGTTTTTAGCCAGCTGTTGGGTAATGGTAGAGCCACCACCTGAACGTCCAGCAGTGACAATAGCCAAGAAGAAACGACCATAGTTAATCCCGTCATTTTTATAGAAAGAACGGTCTTCTGTCGCAATAACGGCATTCTGCAAATTTTTACTGATATCAGTCAATTCAACATAAGTTCCTTTTTGACCAGACAAGGCACCAGCCTCTTTTTCTTCACGGTCAAAAATGATAGTCCGAGTTTTCAAGGCGTTTTGCAAATCGTTAACATTGGTTGACTTAGCTACAGCAAACAAATAGGTTCCAACTAGCAAGCCTGCACTCAAACCTAGTATAAGGACAATCTTTGTTAGATGATAGCGACGCCAGAATTTTCGAATTGGACCTACTTGGGCTAATTTTTTTCGATCACTACGAGAGCGACGTAAGCTAGTAGAATCAGAGTCCTCTAGTTCACTTGTTTCTTTTTTAAAAAGAGAAAGAAATTTCTCAAATAATTTATCTAATTTCATGCGTTTATTTTATCATCTTCATCATAGGAAGACAAGAATTTAGCTATTTCCTATCAAAATAGGGCTTTTTTTGTTACAATATCTGTATGCAATTCACATTTACATTACCAGACTCTCTACCTCAAATGACGGTAAAGCAATTACTTGAGGAACAACTCCTCATTCCTAGAAAAATCCGGCATTTTTTGAGAATCAAGAAACATATTTTAATTAATCAGCGAGAAGTTCGCTGGAACGAGATGGTAAATCCTGGAGATATTTGCCAGTTAACGTTTGACAAGGAAGATTATCCCGAAAAAGAAATCCCTTGGGGCAATCCTAACCTCGTTCAAGAGGTTTATCAAGATCAACACTTGATTATTGTCAACAAACCAGAGGGGATGAAAACGCATGGTAATCAGCCAAACGAAATCGCCCTTCTTAACCATGTCAGTGCCTATGTTGGCCAAACCTGCTATGTCGTTCATCGTCTGGACATGGAAACCAGTGGTTTGGTTCTCTTTGCCAAAAATCCTTTTATCCTGCCTATTCTCAATCGCTTACTGGAGAAAAAAGAGATTTCTAGGGAATATTGGGCACAGGTCGACGGACATATCAACAGCAAAGAACTTGTTTTCAAAGACAAAATTGGACGTGATCGCCATGATCGCAGAAAGCGAATAGTTGATACAAAAAATGGACAATATGCTGAAACACATGTAAGCAGATTAAAGCAATTCCCAAACAAAACTTCCTTGGTTCGTTGCAAACTAAAGACAGGGCGAACCCATCAAATTCGTGTGCACCTTTCGCATCATAACTTCCCTATTTTAGGCGACCCTCTCTATAATAGTAAATCAAAAACAAGTCGGCTTATGCTCCACGCCTTTCGACTGTCCTTTACCCATCCGCTTACTCTAGAGAAATTAAGCTTCACTACCCTATCAGATACTTTTGAAAAAGAGTTAAAAAAGAATGGATGATAGCGTCATCCATTTTTAAATATTTAAAAAGCAAGACCAGAGGCCTTGCTTTTTATCGACTCATGAATTATTTAGCGATTTTTGCGAAGTATTCAAGAGTACGAACAAGTTGTGCAGTGTATGACATTTCGTTGTCGTACCATGATACAACTTTAACCAATTGTTTACCGTCAACGTCAAGAACTTTAGTTTGAGTTGCGTCAAACAATGAACCGTAAGACATACCTAGGATATCTGAAGATACGATTGGATCTTCAGTGTATCCGTATGATTCGTTTGAAGCTGCTTTCATAGCTGCGTTCACTTCGTCAACAGTAACGTTCTTTTCAAGAACTGCTACCAACTCAGTTACAGAACCTGCTGGAACAGGAACACGTTGAGCAGCTCCGTCCAATTTACCGTTCAATTCTGGGATTACAAGACCGATAGCTTTTGCAGCACCAGTTGAGTTAGGAACGATGTTTACAGCACCAGCGCGAGCACGGCGAAGGTCACCACCACGGTGTGGTCCGTCAAGAATCATTTGGTCACCAGTGTAAGCGTGGATAGTAGTCATCAATCCTTCAACAACACCAAAGTTGTCTTGAAGAGCTTTAGCCATTGGAGCCAAGCAGTTTGTAGTACATGAAGCACCTGAGATAACTGTTTCAGTACCGTCAAGAACGTCGTGGTTAGTGTTGAATACAACTGTTTTAACGTCGTTTCCACCAGGAGCAGTGATAACAACTTTTTTAGCTCCACCAGCGTGCAAGTGTTTTTCAGCAGCTGCTTTCTTAGCAAAGAAACCAGTAGCTTCAAGAACGATTTCTACACCGTCGTTAGCCCAGTCGATTTGTTCTGGATCACGTTCAGCAGAAACTTTGATGAATTTACCGTTAACTTCAAATCCACCTTCTTTAACTTCAACAGTACCGTCGAAACGACCTTGAGTTGTGTCGTATTTCAACAAGTGTGCAAGCATAACTGGATCTGTAAGGTCGTTGATACGAGTAACTTCAACACCTTCTACGTTTTGGATACGACGGAAAGCAAGACGACCGATACGTCCGAAACCGTTAATACCAACTTTAACTACCATTAGTGATTTCCTCCTTATGAAAATCATGAAATTTTTATTGTGAAAAGAGTAACTTGAATCACTACAAATCACCTTTCAACAAACCTATTATATAACTATTTAAGTTTAATTGCAAGTACGGACATTGTTTTTCTATGTTAGTTTCTTTTTCAGGCTATAAATCAAGAACTTCCTTACTATTCATATCGTAGCGATTCTACAGGATCCATTTTACTAATTTTACGTGCTGGGAAGTAGGCTGAGACATAACCAAGTAATAGAGCAAAAGCTAGAGTTCCTAAAATAGATAGAAGATTTAATTCAAAAACCTTAGTGATGGATGGGTAAAAGTGATTTACAACCGCATTCGCCAAACTTCCCACCCCTTGTGCAACCAAAAATGCCAGCAGCAAGGCGATTCCTACAATCCAAATAGCCTCGTAAATAAAAATTCCTTTGACATCGCGATTTTGATAACCAACTGCCTTCATGACACCTATTTCCTTAGAACGTTGCATGATATTGATGTAAATAATGATACCAATCATGACCGCTGCTACCACAATAGCTTGTGATGAAAGTACAATCAATAATCCCTGAATAACACGAATAAAGGTAATCACAATATCAAGAACCTTCTGTTGAGAAAGCACAGTATACTTCTTATTTTTCTGTAATTCTTCTGTTATCGCTTTTGTCTGTGATGGATCTTTGAGTTCCAGGATAAAATAAGATACAGCTTTTGTAAATCCAGCTTCTTTCAAAATCGTTTCCATTTGATGAGACGGCATGAAACTGTTGCTGTCCTCCATGTCATCTTCATCATTGATTACACGTACAATCTTCGTTTGAAATTGAGCAATCTTACTAGCTTCGGCAGCATTTTCTACAATGCTGGCTGAGACTGATTTGCCAATAAGATCAGTAGCTGTCAGATTGTTTCCTGTCTGTTCATTCCAATTTTTTAGTAAACTGCTTGGAATCGTCAAGCCCTGTTCATTTGCATCAGTATAGAGGGAACCGGCTAATACTTTGTCCGCCTCATTACTACTAACAGAAATACTTGTATCCTCATAGAGACTCACTACTTGAGCATAAGAAGGCATCATTTGACTCAGATCCATTTCTTGACCATCTATAGTAATATTTGACATGGTCATCCCAAAAGGACTCTCCAAATATTTAATAGCTTCTTTCCCAACTGTATCCGTGATATAGTTCTTATCATCTTGGTTCAAAAAGCCTCGTCCAACATTTTTTGTGTTTAAAGCAATCTGAACTTGAGAAGGAATTTGACCTCCATTCGTATTTTCATCAATCATCGAAATCAAAGCATTTCCCAAGCCAAAAGAAATTAAGACTCCTACAAAACCGATTGAGGTTGCTAGCGCAATCAATAGGTTACGCCATTTTCTTTCCATAAAGTTATTTAAAGAAAGTTTGAATTTATTTTTCAATGATAATCCTTTATTTTTTGACTTCTTCAACGACTTCACCATCCTTCATTTTGATAATCACGTCTGCATATTCCGCAACCTCTGGATTATGGGTTACGATCAATACTGTTTTCCCTGTTTGGGCTAAATTTTTAAATACTTCCAATACCATTTCTTGGGATTGAGAATCCAGCGAACCCGTTGGCTCATCTGCTACAATCATATCTGGCTGATTTACCAGTGCACGCGCGATTGCTACACGTTGCTTTTGCCCACCAGAAAGCTGTTTAACATTTTTAGCAATAAAAGGCTCCATGCCCAAGTTACTTAATTGCTCCTTTGCAATCATTGTCATCTCCCTGTCAGATAAATCTTTGACATAGAGAGGTAGCTTGACATTGTCCAAGACAGACTGATGTGGAATGAGGTTAAAGTTTTGAAACACAAATCCAATCTTATCTTTACGAAATTGAGTTAGTTCAATCTCTGATAAGTCACGGAGGGATTCCCCTTTAAATTCTAAAACTCCTTCATATTGTCTATCTAGACCACTGATAATGTTTAGCAAGCTAGTTTTGCCACAGCCTGACGGACCGTAAATCGCTGTAATTTTACCTTTTGCAATCTGCAGGTTAATATTTCTTAGAGCCTGCTCTTGATGTTTACCGTCCAAAGTGTAAAACTTTGAAATATTTTTAATGGATAAAATGGACATTCTTTCCCCCTTGTTTAAAACCGTTATCGTCATAACATCATACTTATAGAAAATCCTTCAAGCTACATCAGCGCTGATTTACCCTTTAAGTCTACTACTTAGAACTTTCTCTCTATTCCCTAGTTTGCTTCTAGATGTATATCAAGTAAAATTCATTTTAACAAAAAAGCGACATTTCTCCAATGACAGAAATGTCACTATTTTATTTAAACTGGTAAAATTAGAGAAAAAAGCTATCTAAACTAATCTTCAAAAATATTACATTTCTCAAAATATAATATAAATTAGACTAGACAAAAAATCAATTCAAAGCTAACATTTAAAACGTCTTTCCATAATAAAAGGCATAATATCAAAGTTTTTGTATAACTGATATTATGCCTTTTATTGTGAAAACATTTACTTCATTTGCTCCTGAAATCAAGTTTTTCTCAGAATCTTTTATTATCCTCAGTCCATTCCTTATCTAAACTAACGATTAACTGCTCATTGCCAAACATCCTTGCCATCATTTTTGCTTCTTCATACTTTTGTTTGGCTGTATCATAATCCATCTGAATATAATATTTCCACTCCACCATCAAGACAATCGGTTGTTTTTGAAAATCTCGTGTTTTTTGCCCTATTTTATTTAAGGTCTCGACTGCCCTCTTAAAATAATGAAGCAACCCCATAACCTCTATACAAGTTAAAGAAGCTAACAAGGAGTCTCTAAGTAAGTCCAAACAATCGAACTCTATCTTATCAACCTGAGAACTTAATTTGTCATGAAAATAAAGAATAGTTTCATGCTCAGACTTTTTTATCTCACCCTCGTTTAAACCATCCATTAACTGACAAAGAAAATACAGTCTCAATTTCAACAATTCCTCAGCCTTATATACATCTCTGGATAGTAAGTCTTGAAGACTGTCCTCAATCACACCACTTCCGTATAAAGAATTACTAGTCGCTCTCACTGCATCTATTGCCTGAAGGCAGTCCACTATCATCTTCTCATCACGGGGCAGGTCATCATAAAAACACTCGAAAATCTCATCAAAATATTCTTCCTTTTGTTCTTGCAACTCCTTGTCTCCATAGTCAGGGTGATGTAAAAGAAAGTACTTTAATTCTTGGTAGCGTTTAGGCAGTTCCTTATAATCTGGCATCAAGACGTAGGATGGAATTTCTAATCTATCTGCAATATATTCTAGTGTTTTTATAGTCGGTCGAAATTCTCCTTTTTCGATTCTCACCAACTGACGCACTGATAATTCAGACTCATCCCCACAAAAAACTGGACGACTAAGTCCTTTCTCCTCTCTTAAAAGTCGCACTTTATCCCCTAACTCATTTATCTTGTTCATTTGCCCCTCGCATGATTATAAAAGATTTGATTTTCAAATAAATATATGCGATGATTATACCATTTTTCAAATAGAATTACAAAAAAAGAGACAGGGATTCCCTGCCTCTAGGCTGATAAACAATTATTTACGGCGTCCTGGTCTTTCTTTGTAGCCATAGTAAGAATCTTCGATGATTTCTTGCATATGGTCAACCATTGGAAGGCGTGGGTTAGCTGGTGAACATTGGTCTTCGTAAGCAAGGAAGGCTAATTCACGTGAATGTTCTTTCCATTCTTTTTCGTCGATACCTTGTGCTTTGAAGTTCATTTGGATACCTACGCGCTCACCAAGTTCGTAGACAGCTTTTGCGTAAGACTCCACACCTTCTTCTGGAGTAGAAGCTGGAAGTCCAAGCATGCGTGCGATATCTTGGTATTTTTCATCTGCACGGTAGTAGTTGTACTTAGGCCATGTTGCTGTCTTAGCTGGACGTGTACCGTTGTAGCGGATGACGTATGGAAGCAAGATAGCATTTGTACGACCGTGGATTGTGTGGAATTGGGCACCAATCTTATGTGCCATTGAGTGAGAAATACCTAGGAAGGCATTGGCAAAGGCCATACCAGCGATTGTTGAAGCGTTATGCATTTTCTCACGTGAGTGGAAGTCTGCATTCTTAACTGAGCTTTCAAGATTTTCGAATACAAGTTTGATTGCTTGAAGTGCAAGACCGTCAGTGTAGTCGCTAGCCATTTGTGATACGTAAGCTTCAGTCGCGTGGGTCAATACGTCCATACCAGTGTCCGCAGCAACAAATCCAGGAATTGTCAATACCAAGGCAGGGTCTACGATTGCCACAGTTGGTGTCAATGAGTAGTCAGCGATTGGGTATTTACGATTATTTGCTTTATCAGAGATAACGGCAAATGGCGTTACTTCAGATCCTGTACCAGATGTAGTTGGGATCGCGATGAATTTAGTCTTCTTACCAAGCAATGGGAATTTGAAGGCACGTTTACGGATATCCATGAATTTTTGGACAAGATCACGGAAATCCACTTCTGGCTGTTCATAGAAGAGCCACATTACTTTAGCGGCATCCATTGGAGATCCACCACCGAGAGCGATGATTGTATCTGGTTTGAAGGCACGCATAATCTCAGTACCACGTTCAACCGTAGTGATATCTGGGTCTGGTTCTACATCAGCAAAGATTTGGTAAACCACCTTATTGCGACGAAGGTCAAGTTGTTCGATGATACGATCAAGGAAACCAAGCTCTACCATGGCATGGTCAGTAACGATCATGACACGTTCAACGTCACGACATTTTTGAAGGTATTGAATTGAATCACGTTCAAAGTATGTTTTTGAAGGAAGTTTCATCCATTGCATGTTATTTCTCCGTCTTCCGACTTTTTTGATATTCAAGAGGTTAATGGCACTAACGTTATCCCCAACTGAGTTGCGTCCGTAAGAACCACATCCGAGTGTCAATGATGGCAAGAAGGCATTGTAAACATCCCCGATACCACCGAAAGTAGAAGGTGAGTTACAGATAACACGAATAGCTTTAACAGCTTTACCAAATTCTTTAGTTAATTCTTCGTCAGCTGTGTGGATAGCTGCTGAGTGTCCAAGACCGTTAAATTCAACCATTTGACGAGCTTTGGCAATACCATCTTCACGGCTTTCAGATTTCAAAACTGCGATAACTGGTGATAATTTTTCACGGGTCAAAGGCTCGCTTTCACCAACTTCTTTACATTCTGCAGCAAGAATGTTTGTTCCTTCTGGAACTGTAAATCCTGCTTGCTCTGCAATCCAAGTTGCTGGTTTACCAACGATGTCAGCGTTCAATTTCGCACCAGCACAGTTTTTGCTGTTTGCTTTCACGCCGAAGCAGAATTCTTCAAGAAGAGCTTTTTCTTTTTTGTTTACAAAGTAAGTGTGGTAAGATTTGAACTCTGCTACAAATTCATCGTAAATTTCTTTGTCAATGATAACCGCTTGCTCTGAGGCACAAACCATACCGTTATCAAATGATTTAGACATAACGATATCGTGTGCTGCTTGACGGATGTTTGCTGATTTTTCAACATAAGCTGGAACGTTTCCGGCACCTACCCCAAGAGCTGGTTTACCACATGAGTATGCGGCTTTAACCATGGCATTACCACCTGTTGCAAGGATTGTCGCAACACCTTCGTGGTTCATAAGGGCACTAGTTGCTTCCATAGATGGTTCAGTGATCCACTGTACGCAGTTTTCAGGAGCTCCTGCTTTAATCGCAGCATCACGAACGATTTGAGCTGCGTGAGCTGATGATTCTTGAGCTGATGGGTGGAAGGCAAAAACGATTGGATTACGTGTCTTCAATGAAATCAATGATTTGAAGATTGCTGTTGATGTTGGGTTTGTTGTTGGAGTGATACCACAGACAACACCAACTGGTTCAGCAATAAGAGTCAAACCTGTTACATCGTCTTCTTCGATAACGCCAACTGTCTTAGTGTGGCGCATGTTGTTTACTACGTGTTCACAAGCAAACAAGTTCTTAGTTGCTTTATCTTCAAATACACCACGTCCTGTTTCTTCAAAGGCATGTAAAGCCAATTCTCCGTGGGCATCCAAAGCTGCCACTGACGCTTTAGCTACGATGTAGTCGACCTGTTCTTGGTCGAGTTTACGCATTTCCTCAAGAGCAACTAAAGCTTTTTGCACCAAGCCATCGACATGCTTTTCAGCAGCGAGTTTTTTTTCTTCTGGTGTCACAGTTTTTTTATCAGCCATATTTTCCTCCATAGCTTTCAAGGATCGATATCCTTTGTTAATTTTTTCACAAGTTTATTATAACGCATTATTTCAACTTTGTAAACAGTTTCATAAACATTTCACAAAGAATTTTTGGTTACTTGTGAATTTTTTCTCATTATCTTTTCTCCACAAGCTTTTTCTTTAGAGTTTGTGAAATTTATTTCAAAAATTTTTTATTTCACAACCTTGCTTGGAAGAGAGACTTGGAAAGAAAAGGATTTGCAGGTAAGCGCTTACTTAAAGCTTATAACAATACCTCCTTTGATAAGGAGGCCCTATTTTTGTTGAAAAACGCCTTGTTTAAAAGTTCCTTCATAAACGACTTCTTGTTCTGTTGTTAGTTTCCCTTTTCCTTCAGCCTGACCATTTACAAAATCACCTTCGTAGGTCCAGCCTTCTTTAGATTGAAAGGTACCTTTTCCATTGAAGGCTCCATTGCTGAAACCACCTGTATAATGGTCCCCGTTTTGGAAGGTAATGGTACCTTGCCCATTCATTTTACCACGGACAAGACTGCCGTCGTAAATAATCGTTCCATTATCAAGCTTTAGAACTCCTTTTCCGGGAATATTTAGAAAAAAGACGAGTACAGCACAAAAAACAATGGCAACTACTGCTAAAAGCTCTAAACGTGGACGAGTCAGATAGACACGATACTTCTCGTAAAAATTCTCAAGATTTTCCATCTTCACTCTCCTTTTCTAAACATTCTAACCAAGCCCTGCAACCCTCTTGAACACGTCGATAGGTTTCCTCAAAATCTCCTGTATACCAAGGATCTGGAACACTTTCAGATGCGAATGAGTAAATCTTATCTTTACAGTCTGCTGGACACATCTGACGTAAGTCAGAAACATTTGAAGCATCCATACCGATAATATAATCAAAGGCTTCAAAATCTTCCTTACTAATCTGAAGCGATGTCTTGCCTTTTTCATAAGGAATCTCATACTGTTGAAAAATCCCTTGAGTTCCCTTATGAATCGGATTACCATGTTCCCAAGAGGAAGTCGCTCGACTTTGGATTTCATAATTATCTGTCATTGATTTCATAACAAACTCGGCCATAGGGCTGCGACAAATATTCCCCAAACAGACAAAGACTAGTTTTTTCATCCCATTTCCTTTCTTTTATAGAAAAACGGGAGTTAGTAATCCCGTCTTATTTTTCAATTGCGCCTTCTAGTGAAGCTGTTTCTTTCAGCGGTAATACGGTCTTGATAGCAGCTAGTTCAAAAGTCAAGTAAACTCCATCTACATCAAGAACAATCGTTCTCTTCTCCGTATCTACTTCATCGACTGTTCCGTAAAGGCCACCGATTGTAATCACTTCATAGCCTTTTTGTAGTTTATTTAAGCTTTCCATACGTTTTTGCGCTTGTTTCTTTTGAGAGCGTTGCATAAAGAACATCAAGCCTAACATCGCTACAAGCATAATTAAAAATGTATAATTTGGATTCATTGTATTCTCCTTTGTCTTTTACATAGGACTACTATATCAAATTTCAGCTACTTTTACAAGATTGTACCTTGCTTTTCTAGTAAGAAAAAACCAGAGCTTGCGCCCTGATTTTTAGAATTATTTCAAGTTTTGAACGACTTTTACAAGATTTTCTACAGTAAAGCCATATTCTGCCAATACTTTTGGTGCTGGGGCAGAGGCTCCGAAGGTATCAATACCAAGAACAGCACCATCTAGTCCGACATATTTGTACCAGTTTTGAGTTGCACCCATTTCGACTGCGACACGACGACGAACTGCATTTGGAAGAATTTCTTCCTTGTATGCTGCATCTTGTTTATCAAAGACATCTGTAGATGGCATGCTGACTACGCGGACTTTTGCACCTTGACTAGCCAATTCTTTGGCAGCTGAGACAGCAAGATTAACCTCTGAACCTGTCGCAATCAAGATGGTATCAAAGTCTGCTGCATTTTCATAGACAACATAGGCACCTTTTGCAACCTTGTCGAAGTCTGTTCCTTCTTCAACAGTCAAGTTTTGACGTGTCAAGACAAGGGCAGTTGGTGTTTTTTCGCTTGTCACTGCAAGGTACCAAGCTGCTTGCGTTTCACGCGCATCTGCTGGACGGAAAACATTCAGATTTGGCATGGCACGAAGACCTGCTAAATGCTCAACTGGTTCGTGAGTCGGACCGTCTTCCCCAACCGCAATAGAATCGTGGGTAAAGACATAAGTCACAGGAAGTCCTTGTAAGGCTGACAAGCGAACAGCTGCCTTCACATAGTCAGAGAAGACGAAGAAAGTTCCACCGTATACACGAAGTCCACCGTGAAGGGCCATCCCGTTCAAGATAGTTCCCATGGCAAATTCACGAACACCAAACTGAATGTTACGGTTCAAGCGATTGGTATCATCTTGAAGTCCATCAGTCTTGATATAAGTCATGTTTGAGTGAGCTAGGTCAGCTGATCCACCTAAGAAGGTTGGTAACTTAGCTGCCACAACGTTCAAAGCATCCTGACTCGAGTTACGAGTTGCTTGAGAGAAGCCATTTTCTAAGGCTGGGAAGTCTGCTGGAGTCACTTCAACTGGATCGCGCCCTTCGATAATTGCTTCCAATTCTGCAGCCAATTCTGGATGCGCTTCTTTGTAATCTGCGACTAGTTTTGCCCATGCTTCATAAGCTGATGCACCACGGTCTGCAACATGTTCTTTGAAATCAGCATATACTTGTTCTGGGATTTCAAATGGTTCGTAGTCCCAACCAAGGGCTTGACGAGTTGCTGCAGTTTCATCTGCTCCAAGAGGAGCACCGTGTACGGCATTAGTTCCTTGTTTGTTTGGAGAACCGTATCCAATAACAGTCTTCACTTCAATCAAAGATGGTTTGCCTGAAGCTTTAGCTGTTTCGATAGCTGCATGGATTGCTTCCAAGTCTGTTCCATCTTCAACCAAGGCAGTATGCCAACCGTAGGCATTGTAACGGTCACGAACACTTTCTGTAAAGGAATCTTTTGTCTCACCATCCAAGTTGATGTCATTTGAATCATAAAGAACAACCAACTTGTCTAGTTTTTGCAAACCTGCGTATGAAGCTGCCTCGCTTGAGACACCTTCCATCAAGTCTCCATCTCCACAGATAACGTAAGTATAGTGGTCAAAGATATTGTAGCCTTCACGGTTATACTTAGCTGCCAAGAAACGTTCTGCCTGGGCAAAACCAGTGGCAGTTGAAATACCTTGCCCTAGAGGACCTGTTGTAGCATCAATCCCTGCTGTATGACCAAATTCTGGGTGACCTGGTGTTTTTGAACCCCACTGACGGAAGCTCTTAATCTCATCCATGCTGACATCTTCAAAACCAGAAAGGTGAAGAAGGGCATAAAGAAGCATTGAACCATGACCTGCTGAAAGAATAAAGCGGTCGCGGTTGATCCAGTTTGGTTTAGCTGGATTGATACGAAGTTGTTTTGTAAAGAGGCTGTAAGCCATCGGAGCCGCTCCCATAACCACACCTGGGTGACCTGAGTTGGCTTTATTAATGGCGTCAATACCTAGGAAACGAATTGCATTAACAGATAGATTTGACATAGAATTTCCTTTCTATTTGAGGTGATTATTGTATCACACATTCTATTTTACTATTATATGAAAATTATCCGTATCATGCAACATACGGATAACCTCCAAAGAATATTTTTATATTATAGCAAAGCTTTAAATTGAATGTTAGAGTCTTGTTCAAAACAATCATCAAAACCACGTGGATGATGGTATTCTACTAAGTGTTGATCTTGAGGATAAGTGTACTTACCGCCGACTTCCCAGATAAATGGATGGAAATCGTATTGCAAGCGATCTTTTCTCATTTTCCAAAGTTCTAGAATCTCATTAGTGGAAGCCATGAAGTTAGACCAGATATCATAGTGAACTGGGATAATGACTTTGGTACGCAGATTTTCTGCCATACGAAGAAGGTCGATAGATGTCATTTTATCTTGGATACCTACCGGATTTTCACCATAGTTATTCAAAGCAACATCAATTTTAAAGTCTTTACCATGTTTTGCAAAATAGTTTGAGAAGTGAGAATCTGCACCATGATAGATGGTTCCACCTGGTGTTTCAAAGATATAGTTAACAGCCTTTTGAGCCATTTCTTCATCTGTAACAGCTAAGCCAGCAAGTTCACCGCCTGTCTCATCAGCACCGTTCACTGGGAGAGTTACCAAGCAAGTACGGTCAAATGATTCTACTGCATGAATCTTCATATCTTTTAATTCGATAGTGTCACCTGGTTTAACAACGATGATACGTTCTTTTGGAACACCCCATCCTTCCCAGATTCGTCCACAGTGGTAAGGACCGATAAACTTAACATGCTCTAACTTAGGATTGTTGAGAATTGCTGCAGCTGTGTATGGGTCGATATGATCACTATGGAAGTGTGAAACTAAGTAATAGTCTAGTTCGTTGATAGCAAATGGATCGATAACCATTGGCTGAACACGCAAGTTTGGTTGCAACTTACGAACACCTGCCATATTTGCCATTTGGTGCCCACGAACCATATCTTTCACTTTTTTGGTTGATTTTCCACGGTTTGACCAAAGGTCCATGACAACGTTAGCACCACCTGGTGTCTTAATCCAAGTACCACAGTTGCCTAGCCACCACATGGCAAAATTGCCTTCAGGTACGACTTCTTCTTCGATTTCTTCGTTCAACCATGTTCCCCACTCTGGGAAAGTAGCTAAAATCCATGACTCTCTTGTAATTTCTTTGACGTTTGGCATATGTTGCCTCCTTTGGATATAATTGTTATCTTTGAAACTAGTATACCACCCTTCAAAACACTAAAAAAGACCAAGAAAAACACAGGTTTGTGTTCATCATTGGACTGTCCTTCAAATATCTTCCAAAAAAGCTTGAACTACTATTTCTTGATTTATAAGTGTTTGAACCTCTTCTTGGAACTTACTAGCCAACTTGCTGTCTACAATATAAGACGAAATAAGACTAGAAAGATTTTCACTGAAACTTTTGCTCTCATTACGAAATATATTGTGTTTAAGATAGTCTAGCATTTTCAAAATATCTTCTGCTTCAAGGATAGGATTAACCCTTAAAGTCGGAAATCTGCTATCCAAATCATCATTAGTAGTAATCACTACATCAACTTGTGCAATATCTTCTACACTCTTAAATTGTTCTGTTGTAAATACAGTGCCAATTTGCTCATTTGGAAAATAAAGTTTACATTGTTTCAACAAAAGTCTCGAAACCGCAACACCTTCATCACAAACGAGATAAACTTTTTTCATATTTTTTTGAGACGATGGTGTATACTTTAAAAATCCTCCAATATGAATCGTCAAATAGGCAATGTCATCGTCTGTTAGCCGAATAAACCATGCTCCTTCTAAAATTTCCGCAGATTTTCTAGTGACTAAAAATAATTCTCCATACTTGGATCGAATTTGTTTTGTTAGAGGATTTTTAGAAAAAATACCGTAAGTCTTTCTAAATAACAAGGCTTTACAGTGGATCATCAAATTTCTTAACAAATCATCCTTGTTTTCAATCTCCATTCGGATTTGTGATTCAAAATACCAGATAAATTCTTCTAAAGCAAGTTTTAATTGCCGAAAGTCATCACTTTCTGCATGAATATCCAAATCTTTACGATAGGAGAGGAGAAGAACAGCTACAAGAGAAACTTCAAGTTCTGACAAAGAAATTTCAAACTTTTGAAACAACCGTTCTCCTAATTTCTTAGACACCTGATACTCTATTCTTTTTCTTATCAAAGAAAATTCTTTCTCTATATCCTGATGTCTTTCTTGATACTGTTCAACATTATGACAGCTTAACAGCAAATAAGGTAGAACCTGCAACATAAAAGTTACTTCATGATGGTTTATTTTCTTCCCTAAATCTTGTTCAACTAAAGGAACCTGTTCCTTAAAAAATTGGTTCATTTCAACAGAAAGCAAACTCTCATCATCTAACCTCTCTTTCATCTTATCTTCTAAAATAGATACAAAAGTGGCATTTTCTTCCATAAAAATATGATATAGAAGCGATTGAAGATACTGAATTTTATTAAGGGGGTGGGCATAAAGGTGGTATCCCTGTGACTTGCTCACTTGCAAGGTCACCTGATATTGTTCCAAAGTTAGTTGATAACGAATACTATTCAAATCATTGAGAACAGTATTCCTAGATACCTCTGTTAACTCCATCAATTTTTCAATCGTAATACGTTCTTTAGAAATACCTATCCATAGTAACATTATCATCATACGTTCATGCGCACTCATGATATAATCGTACGAATCTACTTCCGATAATAGTTCACAACAAGCATCTCTCTGCTCTTCCGTTAAGTGAATACCAATTCGTGGAATACTAATGATGTGAAGCGCCTCGTCACCCAGAGCAGCATTGATTTTGTCAATGTGATAATAAATTTTCCTTCTTGACTCTTTCAAATCTTTCGAAATCGCCATAATCGTTTTGGACGTTTCTTGATCCATCAAATATTGAAGCAAATCACAACTTGCCTTATCCAGTACCATATTTCATACTCCTCTATCAATCAACTGCCTTGAAAACAACTTTATAATAGTATCACATTCACTAACGCATTTCAATTATCAACAGTAGTCTCTTAATAACGAATACTTACAATTACAAAAGCGAGGCTTGGATCGAAAGGTCCTAGCCTCTTTTCAATTCAATTTCTTATTTCTTTTGACCGTAATAAGCATTTGGTCCATGCTTACGTTGGTAGTGCTTTTCTAGAATGTACTGGGGAGCAGGTTCAACTCTTGGATTGATTTGTTCTGTAAAGCGATTCATCTTTGATACTTCCTCTAATACGACAGAGTGATAAACGGCATTCTCTGGATTTTTGCCCCAGGTGAATGGACCGTGATTGCGTACAACAATTCCTGGTACTTCAACCGGGTTAAGTCCGCGACGTTCAAACTCTTCTACGATAACCAGGCCAGTATCTTTTTCATAGGCCACTTCTACTTCGTCCTTGGTCAAACTACGGGCGCAAGGGATTGAACCGTAAAAATAGTCTGCATGGGTTGTTCCATAGAAAGGAATATCACGTCCAGCCTGTGCCCAACCAACTGCTTCTGTCGAATGGGTGTGGACCACACTACCAATCTCTTGCCATGCCTTATATAACTGCACATGAGTTGGGAGGTCAGAAGATGGTCTTAAATCTCCTTCTAGAATTTGGCCATCCAAGTCCGTCACCACCATGTTTTCAGGTGTCAATTCGTCATAATCAACGCCTGATGGTTTAATAACAATGACACCTAGTTCGCGATTGACTTCCGATACATTTCCCCAGGTAAATTTAACAAGCCCATGTTTTGGTAATGATTGATTGGCATTACAGACTCGTTTACGCATATCGTTTATTACTTGATTCATCTTACATCAAACCTGCTTTCTTAATTAGTGGATAGAGAAAAGCTTGCGCCTCTTGAATGGCTGCGCGTGTTTCTTCTACAGTTTCACAATTTTCAGACCACATTTCGATTAGGAAAGGTCCATTATAATTGGTTTGTTTTAAAATATCGAAAGCTTCTTCCCATTTAACACAACCTTGCCCAAAAGTTACATCTCGGAACTGGCCCTTTGAACTTTCTGTCACTGCATAAGTATCCTTGAGATGGAGAGCTGCGATGGCATGATGCCCAAGATAAAATTCACTGTAGACATCATTATGCCATGCAGATACATTACCAATATCTGGGTATACAAAGAGGTAGGGAGAGTCAATCTCTTTTTCTACAGCCAAGTATTTTTCGATGCTATTGATGAAAGGATCATCCATAATTTCAATAGCAAGTACCACCTGAGCCTCTTCAGCCCAGTCACAGGCTTTTCTCAAATTTTTGATAAAACGTTGGCGTGTCTGGGGTGACTTTTCCTCATAATAAACGTCGTAACCAGCTAATTGAATAGTACGAACTCCCAAGTCTTGGGCTAATTCAATACATTTTTTCATGAGTTCTAGAGATTTTTCCTCTATAACTGGATCATTTGATCCCAATGGGTAGCGACGATGGCCTGAAAAACAGATAGAAGGAATACGAACACCAGTTTTATAGATTGCTTTGACAACTTCCAAACGCTCGTCCTTGCTCCAGTCCAGTCTTGCTAAACGCTCGTCACGTTCATCAATAGACATCTCGACAAAATCAAAGCCTAACTCCTTGGCAAAATTTAAACGTTCTAGCCAAGTAAAGTGTGTCGGGGTTGCCTTTTCATAAATTCCAATTGGACGTGCCATGGTTTACCCCCAAATTCGTCTGATTTCATCCTTGAAGGCACGCGCTGCTCCTGCTGGATCCGCAGCTTCTGTAATTCCACGACCTGCGATGAAGGTAAAGACATCAACGCCTTCAAATAGTTTGAGAGTATCTACATCTAGACCACCTGTTACAGACACACGGAAGCCCATGTCGATGAGTTTTTTAACCTTATTAAGGTCTTTTTCACCCCAAGTCTCACCAGCAAGAAGTGCATCACGAGATTGGTGATAAATAGCTTGTGAGATACCAGCATCTAGCCAAAGCTGAGCTTGTTCAAAAGTCCAATCGCCATAAAGTTCAATCTGGATTTCGCCTCGGTCTCCACGTTCAGTCTTGATAGCCTTTAGAGCCGCTTCCATAGTAGGGATAGTTGCACAACAGATACAAGTCATCCAATCTGCTCCACGAACCGCATTATTTTTAGCAACTGTTCCACCAGCATCAGCACATTTTGTGTCTGCCACAATAATCTTATCTGGGAAAAGGCTACGCAAGACTTCAACCAGTTCACTTCCAACTTGAAGCAAGCAAACAGTTCCAGCTTCGATAATATCTACTTCCTGACCAACAGAAACAGCTGCTTTAATCGCTCCTTGCAAGTCTGAATGGTCTAATGCAACTTGTAAATTAGGTATTCTTTTTGTCATCTCTTTTTCCTCTTTCTAACTTTCCAAATCTAATCCTTCGAGATAAGGGCTATTCTTAGATTCTTCAATCATCGCCAAGACATCTTCTTTAGTCTGGCAAGCCTGTAAACGTGCGATAGAATCTTCTAATTCAAACAAGGCAATAATCTGTGGAATGGCTACACTTGTGTGAATTTTTGAGCTTGTTGCTGCTAGTGCCAACAAAACTGAAACTTCTTTCCCATCTGAAAATACAACAGGATTTTGTAAGGTGATCAATGAAAAGGCATCTCTTTGCACTCCAGCTTCAGGTCTAGCATGGGGCATAGCCATACCTGGCATTAAGATATAGTAGGGACCATATTCTTCAGTCGATTCAATAATTGCATCGTAATACTCTGGCAAAATTGCTCCACTTTCAATCAAGGGATCTACCGCTACCTTGACTGCTTCTTTCCAATCGTTAGCCTCTAAACCTAGTCGGATCGAGTCATTGTCAATTAAAGCTTGTTTTAAATTCATATCTGCCTCCTTTATTTAAAGAGGGAGAAGGACAGAAACGATGACTCTCAGTTTCTATCCAGCCCCCTCCAACCTTTTACTGTAGTGCTTGACTGAGTTTTTCAGTGATTTCTTTATCATCCATCAAATTGTCAAGCCCAATTAACTTCCCATTAGTTCGCCCTTCCAATTCTTGAATCAAATGAAGAGAAGCGATTACGATGTCATATCCTGCTGCTAAACCTTTAGCTTCACCGACACTACATGAATTGACTGTAAAATCTGTTTGATTAAGCTTACGGAGGGCATTTTCAACCTTCATCTTGATAACCATAGATGAACCCATTCCATTTCCACACGCTGCTAATACTTTAACCATTTTATTTTCTCCTTTTCTAGATACTAAGCTTCTTCTTGAACTTCACCGTTGTAATATTTCTCTTTATCTTTTGCTTTGGCAAATTGAAGTTGAGGAATAACAAGCAAGAAGAGACACACAAGTACATAACCAACAATACCAAGGTATTTGAAGATGTATCCAAATCCAAGCCATGGGAATTCAAAGTCGATATTTCCATGGTAACCACCGTAAGATGCTAAGTCAAGAAGGGCCACACAGAGAGCTCCTAAAGCAACTTGGAGAACACCTGAGATGAAGGATAGGATAACAGCCGCTTTCCATCCACCGCGTTTATCAGCATAGACCGCAATGGCTGCATTGTCAAAGAACACTGGTACAAATCCTGTAATAATAAGAATCGGATTTTTAAAGACGATGAGCAAGACAATTGTGATCAATTGACCAATCAAACCAAAGGCAAATCCTGACAAGACAGCGTTTGGAGAACCAAATCCATAAGAAGCTGCAACGTCAACCGCTGGGAATGAACCTGGCAACAATTTGTTTGAAATACCTTGGAAGGCGTTTGTCAACTCAGATACGAACATGCGAACACCTTGCATCAAAACGAACAAGTAAACTGAGAAGGTGAAGGCTGTTTGGATAATGTACATAAAGAAATCTTGTTTAGCAGGATTGAATAGAGTTCCTGAAGTAATGACTTCTTTGTTAGACATAATGTCTGGACCCAAGATTAAAAGAATGGCTCCGAAGAATACGAGCATCAAGGTAGCAGATGCAACAACTGTATCGTGGAAGATTGAGAGGAACTTAGGTAATTTAAGATTGTCTAAACTTTCTTCTTTCTTACCAAAGCGTCCTGCTACTTTATCTACAAACCAGATTGCAAATTGCTGTTGGTGACCAATCGCAAATCCGCCACCACCAGTCAAGCGTTGAGTTGCCTCAACAGTCATATTTGAACTAACTGCCCAGTAAAGGCCACAGATGATACCGATAGCTGCTGTACCATAAGCATTGCGCAATTGTGGGACTAATAATAGAACCATAAGAGATACAGTCGCAGCTTGTTGCACCATGATGTGACCAGTAATAAAGAGGGTTCTTACTTTCGTAATCTTGCGTAGAGCTACAAGCAAGATATTCACTCCAAAACCAATCAATAGAGCTGTAGTTGCAGTCCCGACGAAATCTGGAAACTCTGCTGCAATTTTGTTGTTTGCTGCAGCAAGTCCGAAATAAGGGTCAATAACCGCTGCACCAATTTGGAATTTGTAGTTAAGGGCTGCTAAGATCGGACGGAAGGTTGTAACCAAACCACCCGCACCCACATTGAGCAACATATACCCTACTGTTGCTTTAACAAACCCTGAGAAAACGTCGTGGGCAGGTTTTTTCAAAAGTGCGTATCCTATCAACACCAATAAACCTACGAAAAATGCGGGATTCTGCAAAATATTGCTAGAAAACCAATTTAGAACACTTGAAATAACTTCCATAATTGTTCTCCTTTTGAATTGTTTTTGTAGGTTTATTATATACTTTGAAAGCGTAAACAAAAAGACCAAGAATTACACAGCGGACTGTTCACTCTTGGACTGTATGATTTATGATATTTTAATGATTAGCTTAATTTCTCGTAGCTAGATAAAATGGAAGAATTTTATCATAAGATTTCAGTAAATTTTCCACGATATCTTCTTCAGATGAATTTTCTGTCACAGAAACATCTGCTTTAACTAACACTTTTCGAACTTCCTGACTTCTCAACTTCTCACGTAAAGTACGACGATTTTCTTCGTTCGCATCCCATCTTTGACTTTGATCATCAGAGTAGGCTAGATAATAAATCCCTTTAACGGTTGGAATTTCTAAAACTTTGGCCTGCTTGCCCAGCGTTTGCTCATCTTTCTTGCGTTCAATGAAACTGACTTCTAGTGATACTCCAAAATCTGAAGGACTTCCATACAAACGTAAGGCCATCATAGGTTCTGTCACTTGTCCGTCTCTCTGTAGATAGACCCAGAAATGTGGTCGCAAACGTTGCGCTTGATTCATCCACTGGCTAGTCTGTTGGAGTTGCCATTCTGGATTGCTTGCTTGAAAGGATTTGGCCAGCTCTGTAAAAGCCTTTCGTGCCTCTTGACCTTTGTGGCGCAATTCCAGCATCTTCTCTCGCTCATCTCCAGACTTATCCGGATTACGATACTGCAAACCAGCAAAGTCTAGATAGTCTCTTATCTTATTCAACATTAATTTAATCTCCTCCAGCTAGCAAAAAATCAGGAGGACCCTGATTTTACTTATTCTGTATCTACAACGACATAGCGATTTGGCTCATCACCTTCAGAGTAACTGGTCACGCCATCCATACGTGAAATAATACGATGGATAATCTTGCGTTCGCTATTTGACATTGGATCTGTTTTATGACTGCGCCCTTCTTCTAAAACACGAGTCGCCAATTTTTGCGCATAGGTCTGCAAGACTTCTGCACGGTGTTCGACATAATCATTGACATTGATTGTAATGTAGAAGGTTCTTGAATAGCGGTTGTAAAGATAATTTTGAGCCAACAGTTGCAAGGCCTTCAAGACTTTACCATGATAACCGATAATACGGCCTGGTTCGTTGGTGTCAATTTGTAGATTGATGCTACGACGGTTATAGTCATTTGAAAGTGTAGCTTCAACATCCATGTCATCAATAATTGTTTGAACATAAGTCGTTACTTCCGTAGCTACTTGTTCAATATCAAAGCTCGGTTCAACCTTCAAGCCCAAGTCTTCTAGTTCTTGACTTTCAGTTTGCTCGGCTTGGCTTTCAATAATAGGAATTTCTACTTCTTCTTCGAGAGCAGTTTCTTCAAGTTGTAATTCATTTAAAATCTCAATGTGACCAGTTTCTTCTAAAATGGTATTAGCATGTTTTTCATTTTTCAAGATTTCAGCCTTGACTTCATCAGAAACCCCTTGGCCTTCTTCTTCAATCTTTTTAATTGCTTCTACAACATGCCCCAAATCAACGGTCGCTTCACTGACTGTTTTAACTGGTTCATTTTGTTCATTGATTTCTTTAGGAACACCCTTAACAGCTTGTTGATTTGCCTTAATGACAGTTGTTTCACTAATAGCTTCAATATCAACTTGAGCTGGTTTTTTACCAAATAAACCAAGAAAGCCATTTTTTTCACGAGAAATGACTTTGATGTGAGCCTTCAGTCTTGGGATATCTAATTCTTTCAATCCTTTCTGGATTGCTTCTTCAACAGTTGAACCTGTAAATACTACCATTACCAGATTCCTCCTTATTATTTCGTTTTCTGAGCCTTTTTCTTGGCTTTTCTTTTTCTATTTTCCAAATCTTTCTGTGCCTGAACTACCGCCTCGCGCTCTGCGATAATCTTGAATGGATTGTTCAAGAAATAGGTTTGCAAGACTTGATAAGCATTGGACACTGTCCAGTATAGGGCGACTCCACCTGGTGCATAAACTGCAAAGATAAAGATCAAGACTGGAATCCCATACATCATCGCAGTCGTAGCGCCATTACGCTCAGACAAGGCTTTGTTGGACAACCAAGTACTTAAAAAGGTAAATACAGCTGCTAAAATCGGAAGAACAAGGGTTGTATCCACACCACCAAGGTTAATCCATAAGAAATGACCTGTCTTTAAAAAGTCAACTCTTGATAGAGCTTGGAACAAGGCCAAGATAACCGGCATCTGAATCAAAATCGGCCAAAGAGAATCTGACTGTCTGACACCCATTTCTTTAAAGACTTTACGCATTTCTTGCTCTAGCTTGGTTCTACTTTCCATATCTCGACCTGGATATTGTTCTCGAAGCGCCTTAATACGTGGTTGAGCTTCCTGCATTTTTCTGGAAGCCACCATTTGCACTTGAAAGACTGGCAAAAGCAGTGTACGAATCAAGACCGTAAAGAGGATAATCCCCACTCCGATACTGATATCAAATGATAAAAAGCGAATGATTTCAGCAAAGAAGTAAACAAATTTACTCCAAAAATCAGCCGAATCGGCTGTAATATCGCTAGTTGCCCCATTTGTTGCACAGGCTGTCATGATCAATAGGGACAGTCCTAGCAAACTAGTCAACTGTAGTTTCTTTTTCACTCCCATTTCCTTCCTGGTAAATCTTTGATAATTTTAATACGTGGAGTAGATTTTTCTCCATCTCTGCGTATCCCAAGGTTTCGACCCCTTTTCGAGCAATGACAACAAAGTCGACATCTTCTACCAGACTCCCTTTGGCATTCTGGATAATATGCCGAATCCGTCGCTTAATTTGATTTCTAGTGACGGCATTCCCCAGCTTTTTGCTAACTGATAGACCTACTCGAAAATGGTTTTTCTGGTTTTCTAATTGGTAGACAACAAATTTGCGATTGGCAAAACTTGTCCCCTCCTTGAAAATCGCCTTAAAATCTTTCTCTCTTTTTACACGAAAGTTTTTCTTCAAAACTCAACTCCATCTATTAAATTACTACTATTATACCATATTTTTCAAAAAAGCCAATCATAGCAAGGTTTTGGACATTTCCATCAGAAAAAGAAGCTGGAAAAATCTCTTTTCCAACTCCTTGTACGGAATATTTTTACTAGTTTTACTTATTTTTTCAAGCGTTCAACGTCACGGGCAATGACCAATTCTTCATCTGTTGGAATAACCAAGACACGGATTTTCGCTGCCTCTGTTGAGATGTCTCCTGTCACACCAAAGACATTCTTCTCTGGGTCAACATCACAGCCGAACCAAGAGATACCTGAAATAACATCTTCACGTACGTTTGCAGCATTTTCACCTATACCTGCAGTAAAGATAATAGCATCTGCTCCATTTAAGACTGCAAGGTATTGACCGATATGTTTTTGGATACGGTCAACATACATTTCATAAGCCAAAGTGGCATCGTGGTCCCCTTCTTTCATGGCAGCAATCACATCACGCATATCACTAGATTTACCTGAAACCCCCATTAGTCCTGATTCACGATTAAGAACGTGACTAATGTCTTCAGGAGTATTAAAGTCCTCTGTATATTGCATTAAGTAAGGAATGATAGCTGGGTCAATATCTCCTGTACGTGTTCCCATCATCACACCACCAAGTGGAGTGAATCCCATTGAAGTATCGACAGATTGACCGCCCTTAACTGCTGTGATAGAAGCTCCATTACCGATATGGCAAGTAATCAATTTCAAGTCTTCTAATGGACGGCCCAAGAGTTTTGCAGCTTCTCCTGCTACAAACTGGTGACTTGTACCGTGGGCACCATATTTACGAACCTTGTTTTCTGTGTAATATTTTGTTGGTAGAGGGTAGCGATAAGCTTTCTCTGGCATAGTTGTGTGGAATGAAGTATCAAAAACAACTACACTGGTAATGTCTGGCAACAATTCCTTGAAGGCACGAACACCTGCTGCATTGGCTGGATTATGGAGAGGAGCCAACAAGCTCAACTCTTCAACTTTTTCTAAAACATCTCCCTCAACAACTGTTGATTCTTTGAAATATTCTCCACCGGCAACAACACGGTGGCCAACACCTGTAATCTCGTCATAAGCCTTGATAATATCGAAACGAATCAAGTCATCCAATAAGATTTTAACAGCTTGTGTGTGATTTTCAATATCCAAAATTTGTTGTTCAGAACGACCATCAAATTTTACAGTTGAAATTGAATCTTTCAAGCCGATACGTTCAATCAACCCTTTCGCCAATACTTTTTCTTCTGGCATTAAGTATAATTGCCATTTCAAACTTGAACTTCCTGCATTGATTGCAATTGTTTTTGTCATAACATGATACCCCTTTTTAAGCGTTTTCATCTATTATAACAAAATCTATTTTATATTTCAGTACCTTGAGTCCATTTTTGAAAATTTTCTTTAAATTTCATCAAAACACTTGCATCTTGTAAGCTAGCAAGTGGATAAATAAAAGGCTCCACTGCTATTTCACTTTTCTTCTGTAGGATAAAAATAGTCTTAGATTGTTTGGCATTAGCAAAGAGATTTTCAGGCAGACTAATCATGGCAACCAGACTTGCCTCCTCTTTCAACCAGCCTTTCAACAAGTCACTTTGAGGGCTGGTCAACAAATCACTCGGAGCGAGAAAAATAGCGTATCCATCTGACTTGAGGTACTTAAGTCCTTGTTCCATGAGCAAGTGATGGGCGTAGGTATGTTCTTGACTAGAAGCAACTTGATGGCGCGACGCAACGGCATCATCAGGATAATAGCCGACAGGCAAGTCGCTGATGACCACATCGCTTTCTTTGAGCATTTGTGGACGAACGGCATCTCCTTGGACAAAGCCAGCCTGCAAACCAATTACATCTGCCATACTAGCTGCCAAATCAATCAGCAAATCATCCACTTCCATTCCCAAATAATCCACCTTTTTATTAAGCGAGGTCAAGAAAGTAGCGCCCAAAATTCCCATCCCAGAACCCATTTCGAGGATAGTAATTTCCTCCTCTTTAAACAACTCTTCCACAATAAACACCAAAAGTAAGGCAATAACATCTGGTGTAAACTGGTGATTGGCTTGTAGAGGCTCTGTCTGCCCAGCCTTCATCAAGAGAAACTGGTAGGTTTTGAGCCATTCTTCTTTGCGAAGCGCTAAGCGTTTAAGGGCCTGATTGTTTTCCTTGACCTGCTCTAACTCAGTCTCACCATCCAGATAGATGCTGTTTTGCTCCACCAGGGCGTCATAAAAGTTGGTCGCCAAATCACTTTGGATGACTTGGACATTCTCTAGTAAATAGGTATAAGCTTGTTCAATTTTTTCAAAATCCATATTCCTATCTTACCAAATTTCCCTTCTTTTTTCCATCCTTATAAAAAATCACTCCCTGACTAGGCGAGTGATTTTTGGGCTACTGTTAAAAAGAGTTCTGAGTAATTTCCTTGAAACAGATCTTCAGCGCTATAGAGGATCTGACTATGCACAGATGAAAAACCGTGCTGAATTAGCTTGGTTTCCAGTTCAGCCAATTCAAATCCATGATGGTTAGCTTCTGTCTTGGTAAAATCAGCAAGTAAAAGTTGTCCGTTTTCTCTCAAATATTGATGAAACAGTGAGAGAGCCACATCCACATCAGGCATATGATGAAGAACCCGACAAACAACAATGAGATCAAACTCTTGCTTCAAGGGTTTTTCCAGTAAATCTTGCTCCAAAAACTGGATATTCTTGATGTCTTGTTGCTCCGCTTTCAAACGAGCTTGCTCCAGCATTTTCTCCGAAATATCCACCAATGTTACAGACTTGGCCTGCTTGGCTAGGGTCAAGGTTAACAGCCCCGTCCCTCCACCGAAATCCAAAATTTCTTTGTCTGATAGAAGATCAATCTGTTTCTCGACTGCTTGACAAACCAAGTTTGCAAGGAAGATATTTTTAGGTGAATCAAAAGTTTCTGCTTTATGGTTAAAATCATGTTTCATATTTTTAGTTTAGCACAAAGTAGCTTGATTGGCTAGGAATTCTCTTTCTTTTCAGGCTTCTCTTCTGATTTTTTCTTCTCCACTTTTTCGCTTGAATCGGTCGCTACCTCTTACTTTTTATCTGTTTTCTCTTCTTTGATTTTGACTGAAGGAAACAGAAACTCATATTGACTCTTAGACGTACGAACCGTCGTCACCAAGCTTATTTTCTTATTTTGATAACTCACCTGACCCAGATTAAAGGACTGTTCCCCACTTTCTTGCTCAATCTTATCCTTGGTTCGCTTGGCCATAGCAAAAGCAACCAACTTTTCTTTATTTAAGGCATAGTCTTGATAGTGGGCGACTTGTCGGTTCAAGTAAAATTGTAACAAAAGACTAAAGATAGCAGCCACGGTGACTGCATAGATGAGAACACCTGCCTTAACTTTTTTCTTTTTCCACACGATAGATGAACTCCCTTTCTAAGCCTTTTTGAAACTGGAAACGAAAACGAACCAGTTGATTATCCTCTGTAATCTGCGCAGATTTAAGTCCATAAATCATAGGCTGATATCCTCGTCCACTGGCATCAGTTTTTCGAAAATCATCTGATTTGGATTTACCCATAGCGATATCCTTGCCATCTTGCTTCATATAGAGGCGATTGCCCTCCACTTTTTCGAACTGCGAACGGTCTAATTCTGCCTCCAACTGCTCCACAAACAAGAGCCACTCTTTTTGCTCGCTTTGTTGCTGGTAGCGAACTTCTGAAATGAGGAGCTGACTCATGGCTTGAAAGAGGAGTAAGCTTCCACTGATGACAATGAGGGCAATCAGGGATTCTAACAAGGTAAAAGCCTTGACCTTATGGCTCTTTGATAGCCAACAACTGTTCTGAACCATGATAAACCTCCAATCCCTTTTCACTAGAAAACACCTGAATCTTAACTCCGTTGATGTTTACCTGATTTTGACCTGTCTGCAAGGCCATCTTAGCTACCCTCAAAACTTCTTCCTTTTGCAAGATTCTTGCTTCTTCCTGCCTATTTTTCTGAATTTGTCCCAAAAGGAGGGTTGCAATGCTAGCAAAGATAGCTAAAGCAACTACTGCTTCCAGTAAAATCACTGCCCTAATTTTTTGTTTCCTTAATGCGTTTAATTTTTCCATTTCCTAGATATAACTGATAGCGAATCGTTCCTTTACTGGTCTGAAATTCAACCTTAGCCAGGGACGAATTTCCCCCAGCTCGGTCAAATGTAATACTTTGTCCTGATGGTGCCTGAATTCCTTTAGGAACTGTCAACTTTTGACTGTCATTACTGATTGTGTGCCCATCTAAGTTTAGACTAGTCTTTTGCTGACTAGCTACACTGCGTTTTTGAGTTTCCCGATAGAGTTCTGCAAACTCCATAAAGAAAATCTGCTCCTCTACCGCCGCAAAAGTGGACTGGACAGAGCCGGATAAGCCCAAGGCAAGGATACTCACAAGTCCCAAAACCAAGAGGCTTTCCAGCATGGTAAATGCCTTAATCTGCAACGGTTTGACTGGTATTTTGTTTAGCATGGTATTCTTTATAAGCTTTAGCCTGTTCTTCTGTGATTCGCCCATCTGCTTGTAACTTACTTAGGCTAGCATCTTCATTTTTATCCAAACTATAAAGCTCTGCCTGGCTTTCTACCACCTTAACAACAGCAGCTTTCCCTTTGTCGTTGACTGCTTCTTTTTGCTTGGTCAGATTAGGTACAAAGAGCAGGAGAAGCACGCTGATGATGAGCAAGACCACCAACATTTCCACAAGTGTGAAAGCCTTCACTTTCGCTTTTTTCAAGAATGTCATGAGTTTTTTCATTTTAAAAATTTACCTCCATATTTTGATACATGGGCATGAGCATTGCCGCATAAAGTAAAACGATAATCAGAGCCACAAAGATAAAGACCAATGGCTGCACCAGATTCATGGTACGATTGACTCGGGTAAAAAAGGTTTCCCAAGTTTTTTCAGCATAGATTTCCAACTCACTCCCCAGCTTGGACTTGACTTCCCCATACTCGATGATAAGACTCAACTCCTTTTTAAAGAAAGGATAGGTTGCTATTGTTTGAGAAAATTCCCGACCATTTTGTAGGGCTTGAGCCAAATCTCGACCGATTTCTTTAAAGAGTTGGGAACCTTGTTCCTGCATGATCTGAAAAATCTGCATCAGTTCCATCCCCTGCGAAATCATATTCCCCCATTCACGCGCATAATAAGCTGTCAAATAGGTTTGCACAAAGATTCCAAGAAAGGGAAGGCGTGCTAAGATAGAAAAGACCCGCATCTTAGAACTTCTTTTATAAAAAGTTAGTGCTAAAAGGACACCTACTGAAACAAACCCTACCATGCCTAGAAAAATTTGTGGCAGATTACCGATAATTTGAGTGGCAATATTGCTACTATCCAGTTGTGGTAGTAGGTAGTTGCGTAGTCCCAGCATAATTAAGAGAAGAAAACCCAGCAAAATCAAGGGATAGGTCGCTACTTCAATTAGTTTTTTCTTGACCTTGGCAAGATTGTCTAGATACTCTTCTATCTTTCCCAAACTCAGGTGGAGATTTCCATGGACTTCCGCTAGGGATAACTGAGTGACAATGGCACTTGAAAATCCCAAACTTTCCATCATTTCTGAGAATGATTTCCCCTGAGACAAGCCCGTGCGCATCTGGGTCACACACTGCTTGTCCAATAATGCACTCCTATCTAAAAAGGAGATGGTCTCCACCAGATGAAAACCACTGGAAAAGAGATTGTTAAACAAGGTAATGATATTTTTTTGCTTAGCTGTAGCTAATTTTTTCCATTTCAGCCTGAAGACTTGTGATATGTCCATCTTCAAGAAGCTGGTCAATCTGCTCATTCCAGCTAGTTGGCTGGTGTTCTTGATAGTCTTTGTTTGCAAAGTCAACGATTCCTCCTCCCCCGATTAATCTCTGATAGCAGACTCCCTGTAGAACGACTGCTAATTCCTCCTCACTCACACCCAACTCCAGCAAGCGCTCATAAACACCTCTGATACTCTTGGCATGAATGGTTGAAAAGACTGTCGCCCCTGTCAAACTGGCTCTGACCACTGCACGCGCCGTTTCGCTGTCTCGAATTTCTCCGATAATCAGGAGGTCTGGTCGATGACGTAGGGAAAGTTTGATGAGATTTTCATACGTCAACCCGATTGTTTCGTTCAACTGCAACTGGAGCATGTCGTCCTGCTTGATTTCTACAGGATCTTCGATGGACATAACTTGTTGCCCCTTAAAAAGGGACTTAGCTAATTCATGCATCAAGGTTGTCTTGCCACTTCCGACTGGACCAGCAAAAAGATAAAGTCCCCGTTGTCTGTACTGCTTGCCTAATTCTTCAATATCCTGAAACCAAAAATGCAAGTCCTGCTTCTCATCATGCAACAAACGAATAACTAAACTCTCATACCCTCGATAATCGCCTACGGTAGATAAACGTAGGGACGCCATCTTCTGGTCATAGGCATAATCACAGGAACCAAGTTGACTACGTCGCTTTTCTCCAACATTCATACCCGCCACAAACTTAAAGTGACTGATGACGGCCGCAAATTTTTCGAAATCATAACAACCGATTTTACAGCGCTCGTCTCCTATTCTCATATGAAGCTCATAAGCGTCTAACTTGGGGACAAAATAAATGTCTTGTGCCCCTTTTTTCCGAGCCGAACGAATGATTTCTTGTGCAATTTCTTGAACCATACTTACCTCCTCACCTATACTATTCGCAAAGATTTGGAAAAATAAAAAAAGCAACTCCAAAAAAGTTACTTTTTCTCTATTTTAATTTCATACGGCAAGAACGGTGCCTTTCCTTACCTGTTTGTTTTTCATAGCCTGGACGTAATTTTTCATCTGGGATAACCTGCTCGTCCTGCAAAAGAGCCAAAGAATGGTATTGTTGTAAATAGTCGTCACATTCATCACACCAGCGTTGGTCTTCTGGATCCCAAAAAATAGTCATCAAGTCACTTCTACTTTTATAAAGAGGGGATTCTTGTTCCAGTCTAAACCAGCAAGTTTTATAGTATTTGAGAGCATCATAATACTGATCAAATTTTCTACTTGCTACAATATCTTCTTCCCAACCTTCTATAAACCACCAAGGTTCAAAATCTCCGTACATTTCTATAACACGATACATATTCATTCATTCCTTTGTACCGTATATTATAACCAATTCCGCTAAACAAGGAAAGAAATATGCTCATTTCTTAATTTTTTTGATAAAAAATCCAGCCATCCTATGATGACTGAATTTCTATTTGCTTATGTTCCAAAATGTTTTTACTACTTAAGCTTCTGAAATATCGTTTTCGATGATGACCTTGATGGCATGGTGGTCTGCTGCCTTACTGAAGACTTCATAGGCTTTTTCAATTTCACTTAGTTTGAAATAATGAGTTACCAATTTTTCTGGTTCAATCTTATGACTTTCAAGTGCTTTCAACAATTGCGGAGTGGTATTTGTAGATACCAAACCAGTTGTTACATTGATGTTGCGAATCCAAAGTTTGTCCAAATCGAATTCAACTGGCTTACCATGTACACCACAGTTGGCAACTGTTCCGTCTACACCGATAATCTTTTGACAGAAATCAAATGTTGCAGGAATACCAACAGCTTCGATAGCGACATCTACACCACGATCATCTGTCAAATCATAAATTTCTTTAATCGCTTTTTCAGGGTCTGAAGAATTAACCTTATGAGTCGCACCAAATGATAAAGCAGTTTCCAAGCGGTTATCGTCTAAGTCCACCATAATCAATTTGGCTGGTGAGTAGAATTGGGCTGTCAAAAGAGCAGCCAATCCAACTGGTCCTGAACCAATAATGGCTACGCTACAACCAGGTTCTACTTTCCCTTTTAAGACACCAATTTCATATCCAGTAGGTAGAATGTCTGATAGCATAACCAAGGCTTCATCTGACAAGTCTTCTGGAGTATGGTAAAGAGTGTTATCTGCATGAGGGACACGTAGATATTCAGCCTGCATACCATCAATCAAGTGACCGAAAATCCAGCCCCCTTCGTCTTCACAGTGGGCATAAATTCCTTTTTTACAGTAGTAGCATTTACCACAGGCACAGACACAAGAAATCAAGACCTTGTCGCCTTTTTTGAAGTTAGAAACTCCTTCTCCAACTTCTTCAACAATCCCAATCCCTTCGTGACCAAGAATAGTACCACTTTGGCAAGCGGGAACATCCCCTTTGATAATATGGAGGTCTGTTCCACAAATAGTGGTTTTTACGATACGCACAATAGCGTCTGTTGGCTTGCGAATAACTGGTTTGTCTACGTCAACAAAAGAAGCAAGTCCTGGTTTAACATAAGTATAGGCTTTCATAAAGCATTCCTCCGTTTTTTTATTTGTACTATTTATAATATAATTGTAAGCCTTTTCATTTGCTTGTTCAAGTTTTTTTGTGATTTTTTTAACTTTTTTATTTACTGGTAAAGCAATATAGATAAAAAAGCAGAAGCTAATCTCTAACTTCTGCTTTTTCTCTTATGCTTGATAACGTTTCACACCATCTAGATAGGTTGCTACCAATTCCAAATCTTTATCTAATACGATAAAGTCCGCATCATAACCTTCACGGATTTGACCACAGACATCATCAATGTGAACAGATTTTGCTGGGTTAAGGCTAGCCATCATGACTGCTTCGTGTGGATTCGCAATACCCCACTCGACTACATTTCTCATACCATCTTTAAGTTTGAGGATAGAACCTGCCAAATTACCAGTAGATTTGAGACGTGCAGTTCCATTTGCTACTACAACAGGGAATTCTCCCAACATATAGTCACCGTCTTCAAGCCCACCAGCTGTCATACAGTCCGTAATAAGAGCGATGTTTTCTGTCCCCTTTTGCTTAAGTAAAATCTCACAAGCTTTTGGATCTACGTGATAACCATCACAAATCAATTCTGCGTAAGTATGTGGGAGCTCATACATAGCTCCTACCATACCTAGTTCGCGGTGTGTTAAACCACGCATCCCATTATAGGCATGTACCCATACACTAGCTCCAGCATCAACTGCCTTCTTAGCTTGTTCAAATGTCGCATCTGAGTGTCCAAGTGCAACTGTCACACCTTCACCTGTAATAGTACGTACAAAATCTTCCACCCCATCACGTTCTGGTGCAATAGCGATTTTATTTATCATCCCTTTTGCAGCATCCTGCCAAGAATGAAACTCCTCAACACCCGGGTCTCTCATATAAGTTGGATTTTGTGCCCCCTTAAAAGTTTCTGTGAAATATGGACCTTCATAATAAATCCCACGAATCTTAGCACCTGTTGCTTCTTTATAATGGTTTCCAAGATTTTCAGTGACTGCAAGCAATTGCTCATAAGTGGCTGTTAAAGTTGTGGGCAAGAAACTGGTAACACCGGTACTAAGAAGTCCTTCACTCATAGTATGCAATGTACCTTCAATGTTGTTGTCCATCACATCTACACCTGCATATCCATGAATATGAGTATCCACAAGACCTGGTGCAATGCTATAACCAGTATAGTCAAGAACCTCTGCTCCTTCAGGAATTTGATCCACATGTTTCCCAAATTTGCCATCAACAAGTTCTAAGTACCCACCGCGACGAATGCCAAATGGATAGAAAAACTGATCCGCTTTAACGTAATTAGGCATAATAATGACCTCCTTAAAAGATTACTTTTGATATTTATTATGTCAATTACATTATAAACCTTTCTGATTCATTTGTAAATGGTATAGACCTATTTTCTAGAGATATTTTAAAAGAGCTGGATTTCTCCAACTCTTCTCTTTTTAATACAAGTTATTTTGATTTGACTGGCTTGTCTTGAGCTGTTTGCAAGGCTGTAGCAATGGTATCTGCATACAATTTAGCTCCTGCTTCAATCTTACTATTGTCACTTCCAAAATGGACTTGGTCTGTTCCAGTCCAGATCTCTGGATGCTCTTTCGCAACTTGGTTCCAATCTGCTATCGTGATGTAAGGAGTCTTCTCTGCCAATTCTCTCATATAGGCAGCCTCTTTCTCAACGATTGCATAGGTCTCTTTTGTCTTATCTCCCTCATAAGGAGTCACCAAAACCATATGGTGGCCCTTAGGAAGATTTTTTACGATACTATCCCAGTCTTCCTTGTAATTTTCAGGATTATTTACCCCAGTTGCAATAACCACCATCTTTGGTAGAAATTTATTCTGGCTATTGTTGAGCATGATTTCGTTGGCGGTCTTGGTTGTTCTGCTGACTTGTGCATTAATCTGTGCTCCAGGAAGGGCTGTCTGCAAGGCTGTATTAGCTCTTAGTGCTACCGAATCACCAATTAACATAGTGCCATCAGCAATTCCTAAACTATCAGCTTCTGCTCGTTCTGTCATCACCTTGGTCTGGCTAATATTTGTTGCAGCTTGCTTCAAGCCATTGACAGTTAAGTCTGTCTCAAAAGCTCCCACTTGTGGTGCCAGCAAAGTTACTAAGAAGACAATGAAGGCCAAGATTCCAGTACTTGCTGCAAGGATTGTGTGAATATGAGGCAGGGGACGAAGGGCTTGTATAATAGGTGTGTTCTTTCCCGCAATCCAAGGTTCCAGCACATAAAATGACAGGCTGGCAAATCCATAAGAAAAAAACAAAGTCAGTAACACAGCAAGAAGATTTGATGTCAACTGTGAGAAAATGATATAGAAAGGCCAATGGAAAAGATAAACCGCATAGCTAGTATCCGCTAAAAAGCTGATAATCTTTGGCTCCTGCATGTTAGGAGTCTTTTCATGTAAGACACGCGCCGCCAGAATCATAGCAAGGGCTGCAAGGCTGGCAAGCAAGAAGCCCATAAGATAGGCAAAGAGATAGGTAAATTTGACAAAGAAGGTCAAAATGAGTAAGAATCCAAAACCTCCTCCAAAAACCAAAAGGGTCTTGCGTAAATCCCAGATTTTATCCAATTGCTTAACTAGGGAAGTCGTCTGACGAACGCCTACAATCGTTGCTAACACACTTCCCAAAAAGAATGGATAGATATGAGTTAAACTGGAGAAGTAAACAGAAGAATAAGAAGTTACTAGAAAACTACCAATAAACATAGAGAAGAAGCTGATCAAGAAGGCAGCAGCAGACAAGAGAAAGACCATTCCCTTCAACTGACCATTTGATTTAGCCTGTTTGGATAAGAACCAAACTGCCAAGCCCCAGAGGATATAGTAGTGAACCTCAACAGCCAAGCTCCAATTATGAACAAACAAATGAGGAATGAACTGAGATTCATAACTTCCTCCTGTTAGAAGTTCATAGAAGTTGGTCATGAAGCCTAAGACACCCGCAATTTGACCCCCAATTCCAGCCACATAATCTTGGCGAACTAGAAAGGTAAAGGGCATGGTTACCAAGACCATCAAAACCACAGGTGGTACGATACGATAAAAGCGTCTCCTAAAAAATCCAACCAAATCAATTTCATGATTTTTAGAAAATTCTTCGATAAGTAGAGCTGTAATCAGGAAACCTGAAAATGTAAAAAAGACATCTACCCCGAAAAATCCTCCAGGAAAGATCGTCTGAAAGAAATGATACAAGAGTACCAAAAGTAAACCTGTAATCCTAATCAAGGAAAACCATTTAATACGCATACGAGTTTATTCTCCCTTTCATTGTACACTTTATTCTATCAAAAAAAGAAGAAAAATCCCAAGAGAAAACTTAGGATTTTTAGCTTATATCTATTCCAGTTTAAAAATTACGGCCTGACTTATTATAGCCATATTTTTCTACAAAATACTCACGGAATTCTAAGAGATTGTCATCCATGATGGCTTGTCGCACTTGCTTCATCAGGTTAAGCAAGAAGTAAAGATTGTGATAGCTAGTCAAGCGGATACCGAAGGTTTCATCAGCCTTGAGCAGGTGACGAAGATAAGCGCGTGTATAGTTCTTACATGTATAGCAATCACATTCTGGATCTAGTGGCGTAAAGTCCTCAGCAAACTGAGCATTTTTAACAACCAAACGTCCCTGACTGGTCATACAAGTCCCATTACGAGCTATACGAGTCGGCAAGACACAGTCAAACATATCTACACCACGAATCACCCCATCAATCAAGCTATCTGGCGCTCCCACACCCATCAAATAGCGAGGTTTATTTTCAGGTAGCAGTTGAGTTGTGAAATCCAAGACCGCATTCATCTCTTCGTGGGTTTCTCCCACTGCCAAACCACCGATAGAGTAGCCCGGGAAATCCATGCTGACAAGGTCGTGAGCTGACTGACGACGAAGATCTTCAAATCCTGCCCCCTGCACAATCCCAAACAAACCTTGGTCATGTGGACGACGGTGAGCCTTCAAACCACGCTCAGCCCAACGGCTAGTACGCTCGATTGATTTCTTAACATAGTCGTAAGGTTGATAAAACTGAGGACATTCGTCAAAGGACATCATGATATCTGAGCCCAGATTGTTCTGGATAGAGATGGCTTTTTCTGGGGATAGGAACATCTTGGAACCATTGAGATGGTTTTTAAAGGTTACTCCTTCTTCTGTGATATTACGGCTATCAGCTAGAGAATAAACCTGGAAACCACCACTATCTGTCAAGATTGGTTGGTCCCAATTCATGAACTTGTGGAGACCACCTGCGCGTGCAATGAGTTCATCTCCAGGACGAAGCCAGAGATGATAGGTGTTTGACAGGATAATTCCCGAACCCATCTCCTTTAACTCTTCTGGAGACTGAGTTTTGACAGTTGCTTGGGTTCCAACCGGCATAAACATAGGTGTCGGGAAGGTACCGTGGGGAGTGATAATTTCTCCCAGACGAGCTCCCGTGTGTTTTTCTTTCTTAATCAAACGATATTTGATTGGTGAATCTGACATTTTTTACCTCCGAAGCTGGGAAAGACAGTCCCAGTTCATACTTTGTGCACAAGGGCATACTGTATGATTTTATCAAAAAAAGTAGGAACTGTCACGAACTATGGTATAATGAGAGAATGAAATATCCAAAAATTGATTTAAAAACCGTTCGTCTGCAGGCCAGACAATTTCAGGCTGAAAATCCCCGCCTCTTTCTCGTCTATCTCTTACCTAGTATACTGGTCATCTTGTCTGGCTTTCTTAATCCCTTAGAGCGTATCAACGAAGCTATTTTAGAAGAACCCTTTTTAAGCGTGTTTGGCCATGTATTCCAAGCCTACCTTTTTCCTCTATTAGTCTCCTTTATCGGAACAATACTTCTAACCAGTTCAGTTTATACAACTCTGAAACTCATCAAGAATCCAGATACAGAACTATTCGTCAAAAATAGTCTCACTCTCTTTAACGAAGAGCACTTTTCACAAACCTTTTTGACTCTCCTTCTCAAACGTTTCTATCTCTTCTTATGGAGCATTCCTAGTTTACTTGGAATTTACTTCCTCTTTTACAGTAGCTTTCTTGCAAAGAAATTCGTTGTCCTTCATCCTGAGTTTCCTAATCTGGATCTCTCGTCAGTTGAAACTGAACGTTTCCTCATGACCTTTGGTCTCTATTTTCTAGCAAGTATCCTCTTGATGATTGTCGGAAATAGTCTCTATATTCCACAATACTATGCCTATTCGCAGGTAGAATTTCTCCTCTGTGACACCCTAGACTTGGGCCAAGCTAAACCAGGGCAAATCCTTAAAACCAGCCGTTTCCTGATGAAAGGCTATAAGTTTCAGCGTTTTGTACTAGACTTACAACTCCTTCCTTGGTACTTCCTCAATTGGATTACCTTTGGAATTGCTAGTTTTTCACTCCTACCCTACATTAAAATCAATAAAATGATTTTTTACCGAGCAGTACTGGCTCGAAAACGTCCAAAAGCTTGAAGGTGGCCCCTCAAGCTTTTTTCTATCAATGAGTTTCTCCACCTACCAACTTGAGATCCTGATCTCCATGTTCTATAATAGCCCCGATTGCCGCTTCTATCCCTCGCCTAATATCCACTAAACTCATAGCTGGAGTAGTCGGTCGATTCACCACCTGTTCCATCATATAAGGAATGTGCATAAAACCTGCCTTAACATGTGGAAATTTCTTTTCTACCAAATAGAGAGCCTGATACATCAAATGATTGCAGACAAAAGTCCCTGCCGTATTTGAAACAGAGGCCGGCAAGCCCTCTTTTTTTATAGCTTGGACCATCGCTTTAATCGGCAGACTACTAAAGTAAGCCGGAGCACCATCTGGACGAATGGGAAGGTCAATCGGCTGATTACCTTCGTTATCAGGAATGCGTGCATCGTCTTGATTTATAGCCACTCGCTCAGGTGTCAAGCTGGTTCTTCCACCTGCTTGGCCGATACAAAGGACAAAGTCCGGTTGATAACGACTCATTTCTTCTTCCAATACTTGGGCCGATTTGTGAAAGACTGTTGGCACTTCTAGCCAACGGACCTCAGCACCATGGATTTCAGCTGGTAAACCTTTAATGGCCTCCAAAGCTGGATTGACCTTTTCCCCTCCAAAGGGCTCAAAACCTGTCACTAATACTTTCATTTCTAACTCCTTACAACCAATTCCATGAAACTATTTTCTTAAAAACAAGTATAACATATTTCCCTTATTCTGGAGTGAAAAGGACTAGAGAGGATCAGACCGGCATTAAAGTTTATTTAAAGAGAAAAATACTAATCAAGGCCAAAATAGCTGGTCCACCTTGCTTCAAAATAATTTTCTTATCTGCTGTGAGAGAGCCATAAGCCGCAGCACCAATCACAAATAAAACAAAAATAGTCACAATTTCTAAATTCTGTGAGAAATAAATCCCATACAAGAGAAAGACTCCTACAGAGCATTATAAATCCCTTGATTTTTAAACAATGAACTTACTGACGGACGAGCCAGTTCTTCCTTGTCCATGTTAAAGACACGACTAGTCGCATCTGATTGCGTTGCAATACTTTCCAAATAAAAAATGTAAAAATGCTCCAAAGCAACAATCGTTGCTAAAATGATTGTAATAATTGACATCTATTTCTCCTTAAATTTCTATATTTTCAATACCCAAAACCAATTTATTTACTAAACGGCTGAGTTCTGTTCTTTCAGACTCTGTTAAGATACTTTCCATCTCTTCCTTAACCTTGATATGCTGCAGAGGCGGATTCACAACTAACTGCTCTTTGGCATACTTCGTAGCCTCCACCAAACCTTCCTTTTCCAGAATTTTAAAATGTCGGGTCAAAGCAGCCTAATCAATCTTCAAACGCTCCTGAACCGCTATTTGATTACAAGGGGAATGCTTCAGCAAAAATAATAAAATCTGATACCGTGTCAAACTAATCCCAAGTTTTTTTTAAAACAATTGCGTACTCGCTTGCTCAGACAAGCGGAGTTGATAAAGCAGATCTTGAATCTCTATCATTTCTTCCTCCTTTTTATTGATTGATCAATAGTTGACTAATCAGGTATAATGCAAAGTAAAATAAATTGCAAGAATGTTGCTTGGATTATTACAAGATGGTAACTTCCCATTCAAATTGACAAAGAAAAAACGAACGAGACTCGCTTCCTATCATGAAAGCTAGATCTCATTCGTAAAAATTATATGACAGAGTCTGGTTTATCCATTCATTGAAACGTGAACGTGGTCATAGTGGTTTTCTGTCACGCTACCACGGTCTGGCATTGGGTTCCAAGTATTAGCTGGTCCATATTTGCTATCGAATGGAGCATAGAAACGTTGTTTCCAGATGATGTAACTAATTCCACGGCTAGCCATGTTTTGAATAGCGTATTCCGCAATCTTATCCCCTAGTTCTGAGCTTTCTGGTACCATAAAGTCGATAGCCAAACCTTTTCCGTGATCTCCACTGTCTCCTGGACGGTAACCACTAAAGGATGTGATGCCAAACAAGTTAGCAATTTCTTCTTTAAAGGCCGCTGTTTGTGGTTGAAGGCCTGCATTTTCAGATTTCGCTACCGCAAGTCCAGCATAATCGGGCGCTGCTGGAGCTGCGTAAGTTGCTGAAGTTGTTTTCGTCTCTTCTGGTTGATAAGTAGAAACTGCTGCTGTAGCTTCACTTGATGATGCTACTTCTTTTGCTTCTTCTGAACTTGTTGCAGTTGTTTCAGGTGCTGTTTCTTCTACTGGTATTGTAGTTGCTTCCACTGCTGATTCAGCTTGAGTGCTTGCTTGTGTTTCATCTTTCTCAGCTGGAGTCGTTGCCTGAGGAGCTGCTTCTGCAACTGCACTACTCGTTTCGGCTGTTTGTTCCTCTGGGACAGAAGTTCCTGTAGATGGTGTCACTTCTTCTGAAGCAGTCACTGTCTCTGTAACTTCTGAACTTGTTGCTACTTCTTTTGTTCTTGTAGTTTCTACCGCTTTTGGAGCTTCTGCAATCGGTTGAGAAAGGTCTGCAACTTGAACAGTTTGATCATCTACGGTTACTTGATTGGTTGTCAAATCTGCTGTCGCAGTTGTCACTTCTTCACTAGAATCTGCTTGTGGAGTTTGGATTTCAACTTCCGTTACCTCTTCTGCTTCATTGACAGTCGTTGTCAAAACAGTTTCTGGGAAAATCAAGTCCATATTCGTGATTTTATTCAAATTCGCAAGAACTGTGACATCTACACCCAAGGCTTCTGCAATTGTGCTCAAGGTATCACCATACTGAACGGTATAACTTGTTTTGTTATCCGTTTTAGTCAAATCGTTTTGAATTTGCTCAACACTACGTGCAGTCCAAAGAACTTCTTCTGCTTGAGTTGCCAATACTGGGGCAAATGACAAGGCTACCGTTGAGGCTAATAATATTCTTTTCTTCATTCTTTCAAATTCCTTTCAAATGAGTACCTGTCTATGATAACACAAAAAATGCAGAAAAAAAGCCCTCTCGGGCCTATTTAACAGAACTGTCTATTCCTTGTAACAAACTCGGTTACTTGAAATAGTTTGTTAGGTCTCTGTCACAAAACTGACACAATCTTTTTATCGCTCAGCCTTAAAAAAACGGGAAATATCTGCTAACCCTTGAATCCTATGATTTCCTTCATAAGTTGACTCTAAAAAATTAATGCTTTGAATCTTACTATTCTGCGCGAATTCCACATCCAGAATCCGATCCCCTATATAATAGGTCTTCTCAGAATCCAACTGATACTTGTCTAACAGATAGGTGGCCGCTTCTGAACTAGGTTTACGCGCAAAGCCACTCTGACTTGTTAAAATCTCTGTAAAATAAGATTCCAAACCCAAGTCTCTTAGAATGGTAAGAGCATTGTCTCCCTTATGAGTGTAAACAAACTGCTGAATTCCTGATTCCTCTGCCCAAGCTAGCACATCACGCGCACCTGGCATCAAAACTACCTGAGCATTCTTCTCAGCCAGACTCTGGGCACGCACCTGATTTAGCACCTCGACATCCAGTTTTCGCTCTTCCGCAACTTTCTCCAGCAAATCCTGCACAGAAAACTTGAGAATAAACTCTCTCACCTTCTCCTTATCATAAGGAATAGAAAACTGAGCAAAAGTTTCCTCAATCCCTGATAAAATCGCTTCATAAGAGTCCAATAAAGTCCCGTCTAAATCCCAAATAAAAGCTGTTTTTTGCATTTCCTATCCTTTCAAGCTCATATAGCGCTGGTAACGGTAACGTAGAAATAACCAACGAAAACCATTATCCAAAAGGGTTCCGGCCCAAATACCGGGCAAGCCCCAACCAAGCACAATCCCCATCAGATATCCTGTTCCAATGCGGATACACCACATTCCTATACTTGTCGCATAAAAGGGAAGCCGAGCATTGCCCAAACCCTGCCAGACTGCTGTATAGATGACTGTTCCTATCGTCATAGGAGTACCAAGTAGTGAAAAAAGTGTCACTAAAACACTAGCCTCCACCGCTAAAGAATCAGTCGTATAGAGATGAGTGAGTGGTATACCCAAAGCATAGATACTGAAGGTCAAGGGGAACATGAGGACCAGAGAAAGCCAAAAGGTTTGCTTGCTCAAATTAGCTACTCTTTCCCAATTATCCTCTCCAACTGCTCGGGCCACCAGCATGACCGTTGCCGTAGCGACGCCAAAGGCAGGCATATAGTTAAACTGGGTCAAGACTTCTCCGACTGCATTCCCAGCAACTGCCTCCGTTCCAAAAGACACAACCAAGGCAATGATCACGACATCACCAGCCCGCATCATAAGCCGCTCTCCAGCTGCTGGCAAAGCTAAGGTCAATAGTTTCTTATCTAAACCAAAAGTCGGTTTCTCAAAAGGCAACTTTAATTGCGACCATAAAATCACAAGACCTACCAAACGAGACAGAATTGTCCCCCAAGCAACACCAGCTATCCCCATATCCAGAATAAAAATAGCTAGACTTGAAAAAAGAATATTCAAGGCATTGGATAAAAGACTCACATAGAGAGGCAAACGTGGATTATGCGTTGCACGAATCAAAGCACCCAGACTCGTCATGAACCCCAAAAGAACAATCGATCCGCCTACCAAGGATAGATAGAGTCCGCCACTCTCAGCTACATCTCTCTCCGTTCCCAAGAGTCCAATCATCTCTTGCCCAGCGAAGATAGACAAAGCTCCTAAAATGAAACTTAATAGTAAGGTAATCTTCAAGGACTCAGTCACATGATAGGCTAGCATAGATTGATCCTTCTGCCCCAAACTTTTTGAAATAACACTGGAAATAGCAGCTCCCAGAGCGATGAAAATCGCCTGGTAAATCGTGATAATATTGCCAGCTACTGATACACCCGAAATAGCTATCAAGCCCAAGTGGGCTACCAGATAACTGTCCACCATTCCCATGAGCATCTGCAAAAAGTTTTCGCCCATAGCTGGCAAGGCAATATTAAGAATGTCTTTATTTTTCTTAAACAATCCTTCCTCCTGATGAAAAGAAACTCAGTTGGTTTCCCAACCGAGTTTACTCCCTCTGTCTTAAAGTCCTAGATAAGCCTCAACCGCTACTTGCATGTCTGTTGCTGCAACAGTTGTCTTATGACGAACTGGAGATGTTTCAAGGCCATCAACTGCTGGTGGTACTGCAACACCTGAAATTTCATGTAATTGAGCCAAGGCTTCAAAGTCTGTTAAACCTACTTTCCCTGTTACAGCCTCTACTGCAACCACTGGGAACTTGTATGGACTAGCTGTTGAAGCAATCACCGTCTTAGTCGCATCTCCAGTAGCTACTTGGTATTTTTTATAAACTGCTGAGGCAACCGCCGTATGTGGATCCTCGATATAAGAATCTGACTCATAAACACGCTTGATTTCTGCCGCTGTTTCTTCCTCAGTCGCATATTCAGCTGCAAAGAGGTCCAGAATATCTGCATCAAAGTCTGTCAACTCATATTGTCCTTGCTTGTTCAAGGCATTCATGAGTTCAGCTGTTTTAACCGCATTATTCCCCAAAAGATGGAAAATCAAACGCTCCAAGTTTGAAGATACCAAAATATCCATAGATGGACTAGTAGTCACTTTAAACTCACGTTTCTTGTCGTAAACACGTGTCTTGAAAAAGTCTGTCAAAACATTGTTGTCATTTGAAGCACAGATTAATTTGCCAACTGGTAGACCAATTTGCTTAGCATAAAAGGCAGCCAAGATATTTCCAAAGTTTCCTGTTGGTACTGTGAAGTTGACCTTATCACCAGCCACAATCTCACCAGTCTTAACCAACTGAGCGTAGGCATAAACATAATAAACAATCTGTGGCACCAAACGACCAATATTCATAGAGTTTGCAGATGAAAATTGCAAGTTGTTGTCCGCTAATCTTTCACGAAGAGCCACATCATTAAACATATGCTTCACATTTGTTTGCGCATCGTCAAAGTTACCATCAATAGCGATAACATGAGTATTATCACCAGTCTGAGTGGTCATTTGCAACTCTTGTACCTTGCTGACACCATCCTTTGGATAAAAGACAATAATCTCAGTTCCAGGCACATCCGCAAACCCTGCCATAGCAGCTTTTCCAGTATCACCAGATGTCGCTGTTAAGATGACAATCTTGTTCTCCAAACCATGCTTCTTAGCAGCTGTTGTCATAAAGTATGGCAAAATAGACAAGGCCATATCCTTAAAGGCAATTGTTGAACCATGGAAAAGCTCCAGATTGTATTGCCCGTCTAATTTCACTAATGGTGCGATAGCTGGAGTATCAAACTTGCTATCGTAGGCATTGTTGATACAGTAGTCCAACTCTTCAGCTGTAAAGTCATCTAAAAATGCTGACAAAACAATCTTAGCAACTTCCTGATAAGAAGCATATTTCAATTTGTCAAAGTCCAAATCTACCTTTGGATAAGTAAGTGGTGTAAATAAACCACCATCCGTCGCCAAACCTTGCAAAATAGCTTGGCTAGCAGTTACTGTATTTTTCGCATCACGCGTTGATTGATAAACTAATGTCATTACTCTCTATCCTTTATCTATAGTCTCTTCAATTATATCATGATTTTTCAGAAAATTCTCGCTTTATAAGAAAAATTATAGATTCAATTCTTCTTTCAAAGGCTGTAAGTAGGTCATTTCTTGCTTATTTCTCATCTCCAGTCCTTCCTCAGCTAGCTGGAGTAAGTCTTTTGAAAACTCTATTATCGCAGTTTCTTCCTGTTCTGTAAGCTTTTTCTTAGAAAATTGTCGTCTTAAAAACTTGTAATTACGACCAAATTCTTTAGAGAAAGGTGCTGCTTCTAAGTAAGCTTCTAACTTATCTAAATTAACCAACAATCCTAAGTGAAAAGCTGCTGAAGCGAAGGTTCTATCTAGAGGTTGAGTACACACACTACGAAACTCAACCGTTCCTCGAGTCGTTAAGTCTTGGTACTGATAACTACGATGGGTTTCAAAATCCTTCTCTTGAGGATAAATAATAATCTCATCCCCATTAAGTGCATATGCTTGGATTTCAGGTGTAGCCAAATAGTCCCTTGCCTGAATCGGATAAAAATAATAGGTTTGTTCATCACGTTCCGCAGTAAAAATTGCAGAATGATCTAGATAATCAAAAAAATCATCCTCATCTTTAAAGAGCCTAGCATTGACACCAACATTCTCTGGATATATACCATGCATCGATTCTTCCCAGAAAATATCCCTTGAAATTTTCGTATCCCAATTCTCACCTGAAAACTCAGAATTGGCAAGTAAATAAGCCTTAGCCCCTTCAATTTGGGTAAAAGCATTAATCACTCGTAAGTAGTTAGACTTTGAAACATCCAACTGAACCTGACTCCCACAGATAAAAGCACCATATTCAGGGAAATGATGCAAGTCTGATTCAGCCATATTTCTACTCAAATTCAAATAGTCCACTAACATCTGATAACGTGGATAAGCAACTGGAGTATTCTCATTTTTATTCCAGTTGGGATGAATACCGCAGCCAACGATAGCATGATTGGATTCGCCTAATTTTCTCTGAATTACATCCATATAATTATTAAAACGATTTTCGACCTCTTGAATTGTTTCAGCCTTACCAAATGCAAACTCAATCGTAGTATAGGAAACTTCAAATAAAATAACATCCTGACTTGCTGGCTCCACTAACTGAATAGGAGTCCCAAAATCATCAACCTTTTCGACAGTAAAATCCAAAGCAGAAACTAAATATCGGAATAAGTACTTGATAACTTCAACATCTGTAGCATCCCCTTCCAAGTTTACAACAGGATATTCCAGCTCAATCCCGACAAACAATTCAGGATTTTCTTTAATATTTTTCAAATACCGATGTTTTAATAAATCGATAGAACGAGACATACTTCCCTACACTTTCATAATCTAAATAAAATTTGAATAACTATTATTATACCAAAAATAATATAAAAAAGGAACGAAGATTTACAACGTTCCTTAACTCTATACTATACCGGCGGCCGGGGTCGAACCGGCACGTCCTTGCGGACACTGGATTTTGAGTCTAATATTATTAGTTTTAAATCTCAGAAATATTGATTTTATAAGCTTTTTTTCCATAATATTTTTTAAAACTTAGTATCACTTCCAAAGTTTAGATACTTTTTAGTAACTATAAAATGCTAGAAAGTATACTCCTTATTAAAAAGAGTTTTGGACTAGTTTTGTGCAATTTTATTACCCATATCCGTAATAAGAGAGGCTAAATTAATTGCCTTTAATGATTGTAGAAATTGGTTGTGAATATCATTAGACACATAACCAGCTAGCAAAATATGCTCAGCCATGTCATATTGCTTAATCAAGAGAATCTTATCATGTTTTTCATTAAATAAAATCGCACTAATTGCTGTATTAAAGACTGGAAAACGAAAACTCGCACATTGTGAACAATAAGGAATATCTCCCTCATCTTTTAAAAATTTTTTCTCCAAAGGATGCCCACATTCGGGACAACAAGTCATTGTTTTGTCAAATATAGAAACCTCTTTTTTAAAGTTCTTAAAAGTAATTTTACCAGTAAAATCGAGACCACGCAAGACATTGAAATAAATCAAGACTTTTTTTTAAATTTATCTTATGATATACTAAACTTATCAGCTATTGGTTCTGAAAAAGTGTCTGCCACAGTTTTACTACAAATTCTCATGACTTGTGCCAAGATTTATAAAAAACGGATAGCTATAATAGCTCTTAGAGCAAAAACATGACATATAGGAGGTTAAAGACATGTCATACTTTTATCTTTTTATCGCCATTGTAGGAGAGATATTGGGAACTAACCTTTTGAAATTATCAGACGGTTTTACAAAGCCTATTCCAACCGTTTCTGCCCTACTTAGCTATGGCGTTTGTTTCTATTTCCTCTCACTAGCAATGCAAAAAATTCCTTTAGGAATAGCTTATGCAACATGGTCAGCTGTCGGTTTAGTTTTGACAGCCTCTATCGCAGTAATGATTTTCAAAGAAACACTAAATGTTTATAGCATTATCGGTTTAATTTTGATTATCATTGGTGTTGTCATGGTTAACTTATTAGGAAATGCAGGACATTAATAAAACCGGCTCTATACTATTTGTAGTGGGTAAATTCCCTATGGATATTATGGAGCCTATTTTGTTGTAGAAAAAAAGTTCCATAAGAACTATAATGAAAAGCTAGAATTCTGTCAATATTTTGGACACATTTTGGGAGGGAATTTTGAAGACTAGCGTCCTCCTAATTTTCCCAATAAGTTTTAACTTCTTCAAAAATCTTATTCAAAAGTTCTGCATCTTTTTCTGACAACTGATTTTTTTCTATAACTCTATCTTTTAGTTCTGTTGCCTTTATTTTATTTCTTGCCACCGAAACTGCTATTGAATGTTTCAAAATATCAAACTCATCCTTTGAAAAGTTTGCAATATTGGTAAGATCTAATTGTTCTAGAGGTAAACTACTGATAATTGAATAAGGTTTTTGTCCCAGCAAATAATCTGTAGTAGTCCCAAAGATATTTGCTAATTTCACAACGAATTCTAATCCTGGTTCTAACGTTCCATTCTCCCACCGAGAATATGTCCCTTGTTGAACTCCAATTAATTCCGATATTTGTACTTGAGTTAACTTTTTTGATTTTCTGAGAGTTTTTAACCTCTCTGAAAATTTATAATCCTCTGTATACATAATTCTCCTATAGATATTCTTATTCGTATATTTTAGCTTGACAAAATATTCTAAACGGTATAAAATAGAATTATTCCATAAGGAATATTTATTTTGAGATTGAATATTCCATTGAGAATATTATAGCATAAAAGGAGGTAAAAGCGTATGTAACTAGTAGTCGATTTAAAAAATTTTAATAAAGGAGGTAGGATTCGACAAAATAAAAAATCTTGAAACAAATGTGCCGTTCGTTCCAAGATCAAAACATATTATGTAACAATTATACCACAGAAAACTCTTCAGTTGCACAAGAAAATTTCGGAGGTTTCACAAAAAGATGACCAATAAAGAGTTAGTCAATCAAATTTCTGGCCTAAACTCTACCTCTACTCTTAAAAATTGGATTCAACTGATTAAAGAGATAAGTGGCAAGGAATTTAAGAAAATTAAAGTTCCTATCAGTAGAAATCCCAGAACTCATCAATTAAGTTATACAGTTGCCTATGATTTTACAGACGAAGACCTTAGACAATTTCAAAAGTTAGCTAAACTAAAACTTGAAATAGGTCTAAAAGAGGCTATACAAGCCGTATTTGGGAGTCTAGCAGACAATGAACATGAATCCCTAAACCAAGTAATAGATGAGCTCTACGATGAACTGAGCGCCTTAAAACAGGAATTTAAGCGAGAAATGCGACTGATAAAAATTGAGAATTCCAACCTAAAAAAGAAAATCCAAGATATTGAAGAGTCGATGCAAACCGGCTTACTAGGGTTTGTTAACAAGAGGTCAAAAAATAGGTTCGGCTAATAGCGAGTTTTCGGCTGAGCCATGAGGCAGAAAGCCGAAAATGAGCGTAGATGCGGACGGACCATTTTTGACCGATAGGGTGTGTAGTAACACCACCCTCTGCAAGTTAGGTGTACCATCGAAAGAATTCAGTATTTCCAAGGGTTTCGGAGATTTTAAGGGTGGCAAAATTAAGCAAAAAGTTGAATCAAAATCTATGGCAAAAAATGAACATTTACGTTCTGTATTTGACTGGATTCAAATTCAGTTTGATAAGACTGAATTTTCGCCAAGAGAAATAATCGAAGACATTCTATTTCTTGACTATGACCTATTTATTGAGAATAAAGGGAGCCTTAAATACTATAACTATGATAGCCAGCTTCATTATGGGAATATCCGTATCTACTATGGAGCGAAAGAGTCGTCCTACATGCTTGTCATGTCAGGACAGGCACTCGAGTTCTATAGAGATATGGTATTAGATCCAAATAGTCTGTCCGAAAGACAGTTTTTGAACAACCTCTACTACAATTACAATCATTTTTCAGTAAGACGAATTGATATTGCAATAGATGATTTTAATGAAACACCCTATTTCACTCCTAATCAGCTTCTAAAGATTTGTCAGAAGAAACGATTTATATATGGAAAAAGCACCTACTACAATACCTACGGAGATGAAACAATCGGCCAGACCTTATATTTGAGAAAACCCAATGATGACGAAAGACTTAGAATTTACGATAAACGCTTAGAACGAGCTGAGAAGCTCGGTATCAGCAAGCGGTATATAGAAAATTGGATAAGAACTGAGTTAGAACTTAGGAAAGAAAAAGCTCACTACTTCATTCAAGAATGGTTGCATTCAGAAATAGATCTTCTCAACTTTACCAAGGGATATCTCAAAGAAAAAGTGAGGTTCTATAGTGATAGCTATTTCTCAAAACCTTTGAGATCTTGGGAAAAGTTTTTAGGCCATTCAAAACCCGTCTCTATCATTATTTCAAAATCAAAAACAGAACTAGAACAAAAATTAGAATGGTTTACCTATAAAGGTTCAGGAGCTATTCTAAAAGCGTATAAATTTCTATACGACAATAACTTACTGCATGAGTATGAGAAAGCTAACTATCTCGCACTCAACAATATGGAATATCCACCAGATTTAGCAAGTGGATTAATAGAAAGAGCAATACTCTTTAAACGAGAGGATTTGATCCCTACAATCAAAGAAAATATTAAAAGGAGAAATTAACTATGGCAAAAATGCTTTCACAAAATGACTGGAATTTTAATAACATTGGAACAAAATTTGAATTGGATGAAGTCATTCCAAAATTTGAAACGGAAGTCCGAGCAGATGCAAACGGAGAAATTATCAAAAACCGAGATGGTAGCGAAAGACGTTTTAATACCGATAAAATCATTGGTTGGAAATACAATGTAACAATCAAGGATGGACAATTCAAAAAGAAATCAACCCAAGTCTCAGTAGACAATCCAGATGCCTTGGTTGATAATGACTATATCCAAGCAATGGATGAAGTACCAGTTACATTTGACAATTTACAAGCTACTATGATTAGCACGACAATGTATTACAAGGCTGATGCTATCCATTTAGTAGATGTAAAACAAAAATAAGTAAAATACAAGGGGAGTTAATCCTCCCCTTAGTTAATCTAATTAGAAAAGGAGATCACATGATTAAAACTGTAACAAAAGATGACCTTATCGAACTTGGATTTGCTCCAGGAACTGCAAGAAAGATTATCCATACCGGCAAATTACTATTAGTGAATCGTGGTTTTAACATCTATGATAACAAACGTATTGGTACAATTCCAGCCAGTGTCGCTGAAGAACTATTAGGAATTGAACTCCAGAAAGAAGCATAATGAATGACTATTCGTAAAACTAAAAGTGGTAAATGGACCGTTGATGTTTCTAATGGATTCCACCCAGTCACACAAAAAAGAATACGTATCATTCGGAAAGGATTAAAATCTAAAAAGGAAGCCCTAGAGCTAGAACAACATATTCGAATTGTAGAATTGAAAGAAAAACAATTTGACTTTGTAGTGACAACAGATATGTTATTCGACTTACTTGAAGAAGATGATCTGAAAAATGGCAGAAAAATAAGCTATACAAGTACACAAAGAAACAATTATGAGCGTCATATTAAGCCTTATTTTAAAGATACAAATTTAAATAAATTAACGTATGACCATATATTCGAATTTCGTGAATACCTAAAAACAAAACCTAAAAAACAAAATGAAAATGAAACATTAAGTTACAATACAATTAATAAAATTCTAATTCTACTTAAAAAAATTTTTGATACTGGTATAAGAAAATTCCTCATTGATAAAAATCCTGTTGAGAATCTGAGAAAATTACCAATTAGGAAGCCTAATATCAAATTTTGGAGTATAGAAGAATTCACGAGATTTAGAGAACTTATTCAAGATGATGAAATAAGCTATGACCTGTTTTTCGTGATTGCTTTCTTTACTGGGATGAGAATGGGAGAAATCCTCGCATTGAACTGGAATGATATAGATCTTTTAACAAATACAATATACGTTACCAAAACGGTATACTTTGTCAATAATACAAGCTACATTAATACAACAAAAACACGATCAGGAACTAGAAATATAACAATAAATCAGAAATTAGCAGAAATGCTAATAGATTGGAAAGTAAAACAAAAAGAAAAACTTGAGGAATTTACGAAAAATACTGAAGAACTACAAATAATACAGAGTACGCCAATAACAATTACAAAAAATATGATTGATAAGAAGTTTAAGCAAATACTAGAAAGGGATAAAGATTTAAAGAAAATAAGAATTCATGATTTGAGACACTCTCATGCATCATTACTTATAAACCAAGGAGAAGATTATCTTGTCGTAAAAGAAAGATTAGGACATGCTTCTATAACTACAACAATAGATACATACTCTCATTTGTATCCAAGCAAGCAACAAAAATTAGCGGATAAATTAGATGATTTGTTATAAAACTAGTAATTTTAAGTAACTCAGCGTTACAAATTCAACAAATAAAAGAAAAAGACAAGGTCCGAAAACCTTGTCTTTAATACTATACCGGCGGCCGGGGTCGAACCGGCACGTCCTTGCGGACACTGGATTTTGAGTCCAGCGCGTCTGCCAATTCCGCCACGCCGGCAAATAGTAACTGGGGTAGCTGGATTCGAACCAACGCATGAGGGAGTCAAAGTCCCTTGCCTTACCGCTTGGCTATACCCCAATAATATAAAATAGGCGAGTGATGGGGATCGAACCCACGCATGCCAGAGCCACAATCTGGTGTGTTAACCACTTCACCACACCCGCCATAATTCTATTAACACGGGCAGTAGGAATTGAACCCACACTGAAGGTTTTGGAGACCTTAGTTCTACCTTTAAACTATGCCCGTAAAATGGAAGGGGAGGGATTCGAACCCCCGAACCCGAAGGAGCGGATTTACAGTCCGCCGCGTTTAGCCTCTTCGCTACCCTTCCAAAATATATAAATGGCGCGAGACGGAATCGAACCGCCGACACATGGAGCTTCAATCCATTGCTCTACCAACTGAGCTACCGAGCCTTATTGCGGGAGCAGGATTTGAACCTACGACCTTCGGGTTATGAGCCCGACGAGCTACCGAGCTGCTCCATCCCGCGTTAATAGAAAAGGAGGATGTGGGATTCGAACCCACGCACGCTTTTACACGCCTGACGGTTTTCAAGACCGTTCCCTTCAGCCGGACTTGGGTAATCCTCCAAAATAGTCCGTACGGGATTCGAACCCGTGTTACCGCCGTGAAAAGGCGGTGTCTTAACCCCTTGACCAACGGACCAAACTTTATGGGCACGAGTGGACTCGAACCACCGACCTCACGCTTATCAGGCGTGCGCTCTAACCACCTGAGCTACGCGCCCAAGTTAAAAAACTTGGTAATTGAACAAAGTTCAAAGCGGGTGACGAGAATCGAACTCGCGACAACAGCTTGGAAGGCTGTAGTTTTACCACTAAACTACACCCGCTTAAATGGGAGTTAACGGGATCGAACCGCTGACCCTCTGCTTGTAAGGCAGATGCTCTCCCAGCTGAGCTAAACTCCCTAGAGCTAAGCGACTTCCATATCTCACAGGGGGCAACCCCCAACTACTTCCGGCGTTCTAGGGCTTAACTTCTGTGTTCGGCATGGGTACAGGTGTATCTCCTAGGCTATCGTCACTTAACTCTGAGTAATACCTACTCAAAATTGAATATCTATTCAAACCAAGAAAACC